>CAIPBW010000307.1 GCA_903863395.1 uncultured beta proteobacterium | reverse complement strand
TCGGCCACCTTGCCCTGGATGAGTTGGAATTCGCCGATGCTCTGGCCGAACTGCTTGCGGTCGTGGATGTAGGGAATCACGTTGTCCATCACCGACTGCATGATGCCCAGCGGCCCGCCGGTGAGCACCGCGCGCTCGTAGTCCAGCCCGCTCATCAGCACCTTGGCGCCGCCATTGAGCTGGCCCAGGATATTGGTGGCGGGGACTTCGACGTTTTCAAACACCAGTTCGCCGGTGTGGCTGCCGCGCATGCCCAGCTTGTCGAGCTTTTGCGCGATGGAGAAGCCCTTCATGCCCTTTTCGATCAGGAAGGCGGTGACTCCGCGCGCACCCAGTTCGGGCTCGCTCTTGGCGTAGACCACCATGGTGTCGGCGTCGGGGCCATTGGTAATCCACATCTTGCTGCCGTTGAGCAGGTAGTAGCCGCCCTTGTCCTCGGCCTTGAGTTTCATCGACAGCACGTCGCTGCCCGCACCCGGCTCGCTCATGGCCAAGGCACCAACGTGCTCGCCGGTGATGAGTTTGGGCAGGTACTTGGCGCGCTGCGCTTCGTTGCCATTGCGCCGGATCTGGTTGACGCACAGGTTGCTGTGCGCGCCATACGACAGGCCCACCGAGGCGCTGGCGCGGGAGATTTCTTCCATCGCGATCATGTGCGCCAGATAACCCATGTTGGCACCACCGTATTCCTCACCCACGGTAATGCCCAGCACGCCCAGGTCACCCATCTTGCGCCACAGGTCCATCGGGAACTGGTCGCTATGGTCGATTTCGGCGGCGCGTGGCGCAATTTCAGCCTGGGCAAAGTCGCGCACGGCATCGCGCAAGGCGTCAATATCTTCCCCGAGTTGAAAGTTCAATCCTGGCAAATTCATCAAAGGCTCCTAAAGGTTCGGTAATCGGTTATGCCCCGGTAGGCACGAGAAGTCAGGCGTTGGGGCCCTTCTTGGCTAGTTTGCCCATCAGTGCACGCGCTTCGCGCTGGTGCACTTTCAACTCATCCAGATTGGCTTGCAAGTCGGCCATCTGCTCTTCGATCTGCTTGCGGTGCACCAGCAGCACGTCGAGAAATTTTTGCAGTTGCGCGCCGGTGTCACGCGGACTGTCGTACATGTCGATGATTTCCTTGGCTTCGGTCAGGCTCAGGCCTAGCCGCTTGGCGCGCAAGGTGAGCTTCAAGCGGGTGCGGTCGCGCCCGCTATAGACGCGCTTGCGCCCACCCGGCCCACTGCGCCCGGGCTCGAGCAGCCCCAAGTCTTCGTAGAACCGAATGGCGCGCGTAGTCAGGTCAAACTCGCGCGCAAGATCCCCAATGCTGTAGGTAATGCTCATACCACCTAGAATACCCGATCAATTGACGTTTACGTAAACGTCAATTATGGAGCAAATGGAATCACCATGAACGAACTCGAACGGCAACTGCATTACCCCCTGGGCGACACGCTGGCACCTGAGGGGGTAGCGTTGGAAGTCGTCCGCGCCGACGGCGGTGCAGCGGTGAAGTGGGTGCGCATGCCGCTGCCCTTTGTTCTCAACCACATCAACCTGTGGCTGCTGCGTGACGACATGGAAGACCCGGACCGTCCGGGGGAGCGCATTCAAGGCTGGAGCATCGTGGACTGCTGCATTCACAGCAAAACCGGCAAAGCCCAGTGGGAAAGCGTTTTTGCCAGTTCGCTTGAAAGCCTGCCGATTCTGCGCGTGATCGTGACCCACATGCACCCCGACCACATCGGGCTGGCGCATTGGCTGTGCGAGCGCTGGAAGGTGCCGCTGTGGATCAGCGCCACCGACCATAACGTGGCCCGTATTGGCTGCATGGGGCCAACCGGCTTTGGCGGCGAGCGCGCGGCGGAGTTTTTTGCCTTGCACGGCCTCAATAGCCCCGAGGCGGTGACCCAGATCGTGGCCCGCGCCGGTTATTTCCCGACCCTGGTCCCCTCCGTTCCGCTGCGCTACAACCGCCTGATGGACGGCACGGTGGTGCGTATTGGCGGACGCGATTGGCAGTGCATCAGCGGCTATGGGCACGCGCCCGAGCACATTGCCCTGTATTGCGCCAGCTTGGGCGTACTGATCGGGGGCGACATGATGTTGCCGCGCATCTCCACCAACGTGAGCGTCTACGAGTCTGAGCCCGAGGCCAATTCGCTCCTGCTGTTTCTGCAATCGATCGACAAGTTCAAGGCCCTGCCCTCCACGACCCTGGTATTGCCATCGCATGGCAAGCCGTTTACCGGGCTGCACACGCGCATTACGCAATTGCACGAGCACCACCGCGCGCGGCTGGCCGACGTGATGCAAGCCTGCCTGCAAAAGCCCTGCAGCGCCGCCGACATCATTCCGGTATTGTTTGGCCGGGCGATGGACCTGCACCAAACCACCTTTGCCATGGGCGAATCCGTCGCCCACCTGCATGCGCTGTGGTTTGAAGGGAAACTGCAGCGCCACCTTGACGCCGATGGCGTGTACCGCTTTGCAGCAACGCCTGTCTGAAAAATTGTTGGAGCCGGGTCGCCGGTAATGCGAACCATTCTCATATAGAATGGTCCACATACCACCCTAACCGAGCCCTGACTATGCCTGTTTTCCGCAAAATTCTGCCGCTGTTTCTGGCTGCACCGCTGCTTGTAGTGCAAGGCAACGCACGTGCCCAAAACGACACCTTTACGCTGACCATCAAGGACCACCAGTTTTCCCCCGCCACGCTGGAAGTGCCCGCAGGCAAGAAGTTCCAGCTCACGGTCAAGAACCTGGACTCCACGCCGGAGGAGTTTGAGAGCGACTCGCTGCGGCGCGAGAAGATTATCCCGGGCGGCAAGGAGGCCGTGATCTCCATCGGTCCGCTCAAGCCAGGCACTTACCCGTTCAAGGGCGAATTCAATCCCAAGACTGCCCAGGGCAGCCTCAAAGCCCAATAGGCGCGATAGGAATCCTCCATGTTTGGCAGCGCATTGATCGTTTTTCGTGAGGTTCTGGAGGCCGCCCTCATTATTGGCATCGTCCTGGCGGCCACCCGTGGCATTGCCCGGCGCGGTGCCTGGGTTGCCGGTGGCGTGGCCTGCGGCGTCTTGGGCGCGGTGCTGGTGGCCTTGTCGGCCGAAGCGATTGCGGCATCGGCCCAGGGCTTTGGGCAGGAATGGTTCAACGCGGGTATTTTGATGGTGACCGTGGCCATGCTCGCTTGGCACCAGGCTTGGATGAGTCGCCATGGCCGCGAAATGGCGCAGCAAATGAACCGCCTGGGCCATGCGGTCAAGGAGGGCGGAACGGCCCTGCACGTGCTGGCCGTGGTGGTGGGCGTGGCCATGCTGCGCGAAGGCTCAGAGGCAGCACTGTTCTTGTTTGGCGTGGCCGCGTCGGAAGGCTCCAGCGCGCGCGACATCCTGATGGGCGCACTGCTGGGGGTGGGTGCCGGGGCCTTCTGTGGTGGTGCCCTGTACCTGGGCCTGCTCACGATTGCGCCGCGCAAACTGTTTGCCGTCACCGGTTGGATGATGGTCTTGCTCGCTGCCGGCATGGCGTCGCAGGCGGCAGCCTTTCTGGTGCAGGCCGGATCGCTTCCGCCGCTGGTTGACGAATTGTGGAACAGCTCCGATGTGCTCGCGCGCAGCGCGCCTTTGGGCCAGGTGCTGCATGTTCTGGTCGGGTACGACGACCGCCCCTCTGGCATGCAACTGGTGTTCTATGTGGCCACGGCGCTGGCCATCGTCGGCCTGTCGCGCTGGATTGCGCGATTGCCGACGCCCGCCCAGACGCCACGCACCGCCTGAACCAGGCGCGCCTTACCAGCGCGGGATGCTGTCGTCCTGCAACTCGCGCCGCAACTGGGTGTAGTCCGGCACAACCGAGCGCACCGTATCCCAAAAGCGCGGGCTGTGGTCCATCACCCGCAGGTGGCTGAGTTCGTGCACCACGACGTAATCCACCAAGGCAGGACGCAACTGGATCAGCCGCCAGTTCAGGCGGATTGACCCGTCGCTGCGGGCGCTGCCCCAGCGCCCAACCGCGTTGCTCAGGCGCAAAGCGCGCCACTGCACGCCCAAGCGGGGTGCATAGTGGTCGAGCCGTTGACGGAAATGCGTTTGCGCCTGCTCCATCATCCAGGCACGCACGCTATCGCGAATCTGTTCGGGCGGGACATCAACAGCCAAAACCAGACGCAGAGTGCGCGCGCTTTGGACCGAGGCGTCGCCGCCCGACCCGAGCGTCGAATCTGGCATTCCCGCATGGGGGTCAAGCACCAGTTGGAGACTCTCGCCCAGGAAGGGAAAAAGCGCGCCATCGCGCCATTCGATGCGCGATTGCTCCAGGCGCTGCTGGCGCTCCTGCGTCTGTGCGAGCTTGCCAACAATCCAGTTGGCCTTTTCCTGCAGGGCAGCTTCCACTTCGTACAGCGGCGTCCAACGTGGAGCACGCACCACCAAGCCTTCGGGCCCGACCACAAAACCGATGGTGCGGCGCCGACCGCGCGCAAACTGGTAGCCCAACACGGTCTGACCCAGGCGTATCTGGCGGTTGGCCTGGGGATGCGTCCAAGCCGGGCTTGCTACAGATGGTGTAGCAACCGGCATGACTTCAACAGGCTGCGCCGGTCCAAAAAAGTCCAGGCTCAATTGGAGCAGGCGGCGCATGGCGGTTTAGTACGCATCCGGGTCAAGGCGACGCATTTCGGCCTCGATCCAGTCCTCGACTTCCTGCATCAGTTCCTTGTGGTGCCGACCCACGCTGGGAATGGGCTTGCCAATGGAGACGTCCACGATGCCGGGTTTCTTGAGAAATGCCTTGCGCGGCCAGCAGCGGCCCGAGGTGACGGCAATCGGAACGACCGGGGCACCGGTTTGCACTGCGAGCCGCGTGCCGCTGGTTTCGTACACGCCTTTTTGGCCGCGCTCCACGCGCGTACCCTCAGGGAACATGATGATCCAGACTCCTTGCGCGAGCCGCTCCTTGCCCTGGGCCACCACTTTCTTGAAGGCCTGGGTGCGCAGACTGCGGTCGATGTGGATCATGTCCAGACTGCCAATCGACCAACCGAAGAAGGGCACGTAGAGCAACTCTTTCTTGAACACATAGGCCAGCGGGTGCGGCATGATGGCTGGCATCAAGAAGGTCTCGAAGGTGGACTGGTGCTTGACCAGCAGCACCGCCGGGCTTATCGCGCCCAAAGGCAGGTTTTCCATGCCTTGGATGCGCGTCTCAATGCCCAGCAGCACCCGTGCCGCACGTACGCTCAAGCTGAGCCAGGCGGCGGCGATGCGGTAGCGCACCGCGCTCGAGGCACCCAACACCAGCGCCAGCAAGATGGCCATGGTGTAGGGCACCACGGTGACAGCCATCCAGAGCAGATGGGCGAGCGAACGCAAGGGGGACAACATTTTCAGTGCGGACGCGGCGCTGCGGCTGACGCGGCGCTGCTATCGCGCGCAGTCAAGTACTCGGCAAATGCCCCCAGGTCTTCGTGCACAACGGTTGCGGCCGGAAAGCCCTCAGGCAACTCGCGCCCACGGTACAGCGCCGACTTGCCAGTCAACACCAGATGCGGCTCACAGCCAGCCGCCACTGCAGCCACCAGATCGCGCGCCGAGTCGCCCACAGCGGGCAAGCCCGCGAGGTCGAGCCCATAACGTTCGCCAATCTGCTCAAACAGGCCGGGCTCGGGTTTGCGGCAATGGCAGCCCTCGTCCGGGGCGTGCGGGCAGTAGAAGATGGCGTCCACCCTGCCACCTACGGCAGCCAGCATGGTGTGCATCTTGGCGTGCATGGCGTTGAGCGTGGCCACGTCAAACAGACCGCGGCCCAGACCCGATTGGTTGGTGACCACCACCACATGCCAACCGGCGTGGTTCAAGCGGGCAATGGCTTCGAGCGCGCCGGGCAGAGGCTGCCACTCTTCGGCCGACTTGATGTAGTCGGCACTGTCATGGTTGATGGTGCCGTCGCGGTCGAGGATAACGAGTTTCATGGCGTGGCCCTAGCTGGCAAGCCGCGACAAATCCGCAACTCGGTTCATGGCCATGTGCAGTGCCTTGAGCAGACCCTGGCGATTCAGCCGCAAGTCCAGTGCCTCTGCGTTGACCATCACGTCGTCAAAGAACGCGTCCACCGGTGCGCGCAGGGCGGCCAGTGTACGCAGTGACGCGGCATAGTCGCCGGAATCGAATTCGGCGTTGGCACGCGGTGTGAGTTCATTCATTGCAGCGTACAACGCCTTTTCTGCCGACTCGTGCAGCAAAACGGGGCTGACGTGCGGGTCGGCATCCGGCGCTTTTTTCAAGATGTTGGCAATGCGCTTGTTGGCCGCTGCCAAGGCAGCGGCTTCGGGCAATGCGGCAAAGGCGCGCACCGCCACCAGACGCCGATTGACCTCACCCAGGCGCTGCGGGCGCAAGGCCAGCACGGCATCGACTTCCTGCGCGCTATAGCCCTGCTCACGCAGGGCACCGGCCAGACGCTCAAAAATGAAATCGGTGAGCGCTGCTGAGGGGTCGCTGATCTTGTCGCCAAAGGCGGAGGTGGCGCTCCCCACCAGACTACCCAGTTCCACTGGCAAGTCCTTCTCGATCAGCATGCGGATCACACCCAGAGCGTGGCGGCGCAGGGCAAACGGATCCTTGTCGCCGCTGGGGAGGTTGCCGATGCCAAACATACCCACCAGGGTCTCAAGCTTGTCGGCCAGGGCCACTGCCAAGCCCACCGGGTTGCGCGGCAGGGCGTCACCGGCGAAGCGCGGTTTGTAGTGGTCTTCGATGGCGTAGGCCACGTCAAGGGATTCACCGTCGTGGCGCGCGTAATAGCCGCCCATGATGCCTTGCAACTCGGGAAACTCACCCACCATATCGGTCAGCAGATCGGCCTTGGCCAGCTGCGCCGCGACGTCGGCCGCATTGGAGAGATCTTCGCCGCCGAGCTGCCAGCCCAGCGCACGCGCAATGGCCCGCACGCGCTGCACACGTTCGCCCTGGGTGCCCAGCTTGTTGTGGTACACCACCTTGGACAATCCATCGACGCGCGATGCCAGCGTGCGCTTGCGGTCCTGGTCGAAGAAGAACTTGGCGTCGGCCAGGCGCGGGCGCACCACGCGCTCGTTGCCGCCCACCACAGCACTGGCGTCGTCGGGGCAGATATTGCTCACCACCAGAAACTGGTGCGTCAATTTGCCCTGCACGTCGAGCAACGGGAAGTACTTCTGGTTGGCCTTCATGGTCAGAATCAGGCATTCCTGGGGCACATCCAGAAACTGTTTTTCAAACTCGCAGACCAGCACATTGGGCCGCTCCACCAACGCCGTCACTTCGTCGAGCAATGCGTCGTCTTCAATCGGACGCACCCCGTTGCCAATACGTGCAGCGGCCTGCGCCAATTGGCGTGCAATCTCGGCCTTGCGCTCTGCAAAAGAGGCGATCACTGCGCCGTCGCGAGCCAGCACTTCGGCATAGTGGTCGGCATGGTCAATTACCACCGGCGAGCAGGCCGCTTCAAAGCGGTGCCCCTGGGTGCTATTGCCTGCGCGCAAACCGAGCACGCTGACCGGCACCACGGTACAGCCGTGCAGCGCCAGCAGCGCGTGTGCGGGCCGCACAAAGTTGACGCTGGTCCAGCCCGGCAGGGCGCAGTCCGACTCCAATTGGTAGCTCATCACCTTGGGTATCGGCAAGCGGGCCAGTGTTTCTTCCAGCGCCTTTTGCAATCCCGTATCCAAAGTGGAACCAGTCACCAGGCTGTCGTAAAAAAGCGCTTGCGCCTTACCGTCGGGCTGGCGCTTAAGCGCCGCGACGGTAGCCAGCGGGTCGGACAGATCGGCACCGAGCGCCTGCAACTTCTTTAGCAGCGCGGGTGTGGGTTTGCCCTCGCCATCGAGCCCGACCGATACCGGCATAAGCTTTTGCTGCACCGCCTTGTCGACGGCCTTGATCCATACGTGGCTGATGTGCGCTCCCAGGCGGCGCGGCGAGGCATAGGCCGTGACCACCGAGTTGGCGTCGGCCAGACCCATGGCACGCAGTTGCTCGGCCAATTGCGTGGCGAAAGCCTCGCCCAGTTTCTTGAGTGCCTTGGGTGGCAACTCCTCGACAAACAGTTCTACCAACAAGTTTTGGGTGGTCATCTTTACGCCGCCTTCTTTACCATTTGTTCCACCCATTCGCGTGGTGCCATCGGGAAGCCCAGTCGTTCCCGGCTTTCAAAATAACTTTGCGCCACACTGCGCGCCAGCGTGCGGATACGCCCGATGTAGGCGGCACGCTCAGTCACGCTGATGGCACCGCGCGCATCGAGCAAGTTGAAGCTGTGCGCTGCCTTGAGTACCTGCTCGTAGGCGGGCAGCGCGAGTTGCTGCTCCATCAGGTACTTGGCCTGCTTTTCGTGGGCAGCAAAGGCGGTGAACAGAAAGTCTGCGTCGCTGTGTTCGAAGTTGTAGGTGGATTGTTCGACTTCGTTTTGCTTGTAGACATCGCCATACGTCAGCGTGGAGCCGTCGGCACGCTCGGTCCAGGTCAGGTTGTAGACGTTGTCCACGCCTTGCAGGTACATCGCCAGACGCTCCAGCCCGTAGGTGATTTCGCCGGTGATGGGGCGGCAATCGATGCCGCCGACCTGCTGGAAGTAGGTGAACTGCGTGACTTCCATGCCGTTGAGCCAGACTTCCCAACCCAGGCCCCAGGCACCCAGGGTCGGGTTTTCCCAATCGTCCTCGACAAAGCGGATGTCGTTCTTCTTGAGGTCAAAGCCCAGCGCCTCCAAGCTGCCCAGGTACAGCTCCAGAATGTTGCTGGGTGCGGGTTTCAAGACCACCTGGTACTGGTAATAGTGCTGCAGGCGGTTCGGGTTTTCGCCGTAGCGCCCGTCTTTGGGGCGGCGGCTGGGTTGTACGTAGGCCGCCTTCCAGGGCTCGGGCCCCAGGGCGCGTAGAAACGTTGCGGTATGCGATGTGCCGGCACCCACTTCCATGTCATAGGGCTGCAGCAGGGCGCAGCCCTGTCGGTCCCAGTAGTCCTGCAGGCGAAGAATAATTTGTTGAAATGTGAGCATGGTGTTGCAGCCAAAGTTGCGCTTGGGCGGCACGCCAAAAAGCCTTGCCTATGCCCCTCCCGCACACGCATTAGCGCCAGACGCTGCCGCGTGCAAAGGCTCAATTCTACGGGTCAGATGGGAGGCGGCTTTCGAGCCGTCCACAGCAGCAGGCCCAGGGCCAGCGACCACAGCGGCCACAGGCCCCAGCGCGCCACCCACCAGGCATAGGGCGTGATGCCGTTTCGGCCCTGAACCTGCCCTTGCAATACGGCGCGTGTTTGGCGCGGCAAGGCGGCCATAATGACCGCCCGGTGGTCGAGGATGGCGGTTGCTCCGGTGTTGGTGGCGCGAACAAAGGCTCGCTCAAACTCCAGGGCGCGCATACGCGAAATCTGCAAGTGTTGGTCGATGGCCACGGTATCGCCAAACCAGCCTATGTTGCTGACGTTGACAAACACGGTAGGTGCCTGCTCCGGATCCAGAAAACGCACACCCAGTTCTTCGCCAAACAGATCTTCGTAGCAGATGTTGGGGGCCAGGCGCTGGCCCTTGAAGGCGTACGAAGCCTGCCCCAGTGCGCCGCGGTTGAAGTCGCCCAAGGGAATATTCATCATGGCAGTGAACCACTTGAACAAAGGCGGGATGAACTCCCCAAACGGGACTAGGTGATGCTTTTCGTAACGCCACCCCTCGGGGTGGCTCGGGCCAAATGCCACAACCGCGTTGGTATAGCCTTGCGCGAAATCACCCAGCGGAATCCCCACCAGGGCGGACTGGTTTCCCTGGGAAAACCGGGCCGCCAGAGCATCCCAATACCCTGGCGGAAGTTGCTGCGGCAAGAGTGCAATAGCGGTCTCGGGTGCTACTACCAAATCGCTTTGGTTGGCCTGGAGTTGCTCGCCATACCACTGCAAGGCAAGCGGCACGCCGGAGCCGGGTTCGAACTTCTCGTCCTGGGGAATATTGCCCTGCAATAGAGTGACACTCAGGGTGCCAGCATCCGTGGTCCACACTGGTTGGGCCACGGGCAACAGCAGGCCCAGAACCAGAATACCACCCGCAGACAATCGCTGTACCCAAGTGCTGCGCCAAAATAATGCCAGCGAAGCAGCGGCCCATGCGGCCAAGGCACCTATGCCGTAAGCGCCAACCCAGGGCGCAAAGCCTGCCAGGGGACCTTCGATGTGGGCATACGCCACCGCGCCCCAACCAAAGCCGGTGAACCAGGTGCCACGCGCCATCTCGGCCAGCGTCCAAAGTGCGGCAAATGCCACGGCGGCAAACCGGGGGTGGTACTTGGAGAACCGCCAGTACACAGCGCACGCAGCCGCGTAGTACAGGCCCAGGGTGGCGGCCAGTGCCATCACGGCCAACGCGGCCAGCGCGGCGGGCAGGCCGCCGTAGGTGTGCATGGACACATATAGCCACCAGAACGTGGCGCTCAGCCACAGCGTGGCAAACAACCAGCCTACTGCGCCCGCCTGGCGCCAATGGCTGCAGCGTTGCAGCGCCCAAACCAGGATGGCCATAGCCAGGAGTTGCAACCACCAGTACGTCTGGCCCGAGCGCAGAACATGGTTGACGGGCCACGAAACACTGGCCGCATTGGCACAAGCAGCGATCGCAACCAGGGCAATCAGGTTGGCTACGGGCAGCCCAAATCGGCGCACAGCGGCATGCGCGGGCATTACGGTCAAGGCAGCGTGTGGCCGCTCGGGGAGACCCTGAACCAGCGCACCGCACCGCCCTTGGTGTGCATGACGACAAAGTCCAGTCCGGCTTGGGTGTAGCGCTCGCCACGCTTGGGAACGTGCCCCATCTCATGGGCTACCAGGCCGCCGATGGTGTCAAAGTGATCCTCGGGGTCGGAACCCACCAGGGTCACGGAAAAAGCGTCGTTGACGCGTTCAATGGGTGTGTCGCCGCTGACGCGGTAAGTGCGATCGGCCAGACCGAAAATATCGCCGTCGTCTTCTGCAATATCAAACTCATCCTCGATTTCGCCAACGATTTGCTCCAGCACATCCTCGATGGTAATCAGACCCGCGACGCGTCCAAACTCGTCGATCACGATTGCCAGGTGATTGCGGTTGCCGCGAAATTCCCGCAGCAAATCGTTGAGCCCCTTGGTCTCCGGGACAAACACTGCGGCTCGCAACAACGCGCGGATGTTGAGCTCTGGTGCGCGACGCAACTTGAGCAAATCCTTGGCCATCAGAATGCCGATGACGTTTTCTTTCTCGCCGTCGTAGATCGGAAAGCGCGAGTGGCCGGTATCAATGACGGTGTGCAGCAACTGGTCTAGTGGTTCCTGCACGTTGAGCATGTCCATGCGGGTAGCAGGCACCATCACATCGCCCGCGGTCATGTCCGCCATGCGGATGACGCCTTCGAGCATGGCGCGTGACTCGGCACCAATGATGTGGTTGTCTTCTGCCTCGGCCAGGGTTTCAATCAGCTCGGCCGTGGAATCGGGTCCGGGGTGGATGAACTCGGCAAGTTTTTGCAGAAAACCACGCTTGTCTTCCCGGTCTGCTAAGCGTGCGGGGTGAGGTTCTGACACTGACGTTGGGGCAAGTGCTGCCGTTATTGCGGAACCCCGAGGATAGCGGATTTATGTCTTCTGGCGAATTTTCTGCAGTCCGGCTATCAGACTCCAGAACTGTTTAGCCTGCACTTTCATACGGTAATCGGTTTTGGCAAGTTGCTCTTCCACCAATTCGGTCAGGCGGCTATCCAGTGTGGCCTTGGGCAACTGCAGATAGGCCGCAGACTCGGTACCGTCGCGTTCCAGGCGCGCACCCGCATTGCGCGCGATCTTGAGCATGGCAGCGTTTTCGCTCAGCGCGTGGATATACATCACGCCGATGCCATCGTTGCCCGCGTGCATTGCAGCCCGCTCAAACAAGCGTGCTCCAAAGCCCTTGCCGCGCGCTGCGGCCAACACGGAGACTCCAAATTCAGCGGCGCGCTCGCGCTGCGACTCCTGGGTGTAGGCCAGGTGTGCGACGGCCAGGAGTTGAAGCTTGCGGTTATAGATTCCGAAGATTTCGTCGCGCTCAAAGTCGAGGCCAGCTACGTAGCGTTCAATCTGCGTGTCCTGGGCGGCATAGCCGAACCGCAAGTAACGGTCGTGGGGCGCCAAAGACAGCAGGTGCCGTTCGATGCGCTCCCGGTGGTTCTCGCCTAGCGACCGAATGGGCACCAGCGCCGGTGGCGCACCCGCCACCTCCCCTGCAGCGCGCACGCGGGGCGGCATGTGCAAGAGGCTTCGACCCGCCTCAAACGAGGCGTTGATCAAGTCTTTGGGTTTAAGCATGCCCCAAATATAAGGGTTTTCCCTAGTATGCGTACTCCAATCAGTCCAAATGCACAGCAAGCTGTTGTTTTCCAGGTCCATTTGCAAGGTACGAGGCCTTAAACTTCGCAGTCTATGAGAGCATCCGAAACCATTCGTGATGCCGTCGCGCGCGTGGCGGTACTGCGGCAAGCCGCCAGGGGCGCGCAACCGTTGCTCGAAGCAACTACCGCCGTCAAGGGCTTCCAGGCGCGTAGATTTTCAGGAACATACGGCGACCTGTTGAACTCTGCCGAGTACGGCCAGGCGGCAAGCTTTTTCCTCGTAGAGTTGTACAGCGAAAAGGACTACTCGCTGCGCGACGAGCAGTTTGCGCGCATCGCGGGGGCCTTGCAGCGGCTATTTCCCCATCAAGTCGTGGAAACTGCGGTCGCGCTGGCCGAATTGCACGTTCTGACCGAACAGCTTGACCACGATATGGCACAGCAATGGATGCGCTTGGCTGAACCGTATATTCAGCCTGCCAAGCGCTACCTGCTGGCATGGAAGGCCGTCGGCCGTGAAAGTGAGCGCACTCACCAGCTAACCCTGGTGTTGCAGATTGGCGTGGAACTAGACCACCTGACGCGTACCCGGGGTTTGCGCACCACGCTCAAGATGATGCGCCGCCCAGCGCGCGCTACGGGCCTGGGGGCATTGCAGGAATTTCTCGAAGCGGGCTTCGATACGTTCGCCAACATGTCGGGCAACGGCGCGCGGGCTATGGAGTTTCTGAACACCATCCGCGATCGCGAAGAGAGCTTGATGGCGCAACTGTTTGCGCAAGACTTTGACACTGGCCTGCAAGCACTGACAAGCCACCTTTTGCGCTGACAAATAAAAACGCCCCATCGTTTGATGGGGCGTTTTAGGCTGTAATAGCCTGACGATGACCTACTTTCACACGGGAACCCGCACTATCATCGGCGCAGAGGCGTTTCACTGTCCTGTTCGGGATGGGAAGGAGTGGTACCACCTCGCTATGGTCGTCAGGCATAACTTTTTGTTGACTTGACTGTTGTCAAGGCAACCAATTTATAGAGCTAATCAGCTTGTCTTTTGACTCTGTATGTGAATGTTCACATGACAGTATTTTGAATGCGTCAACTTGGCATAACTTCCTTGATGTACTTGCGTAGATCAAAGTTATAGGGTCAAGCCGCACGAGCAATTAGTACTGGTTAGCTTAACGCATTACTGCGCTTCCACACCCAGCCTATCAACGTCCTGGTCTTGAACGACTCTTTAGGGGGGTCAAGCCCCCGGCAGATCTCATCTTGAAACGAGTTTCCCGCTTAGATGCTTTCAGCGGTTATCTCTTCCACACTTAGCTACTCGGCAATGCCACTGGCGTGACAACCGATACACCAGAGGTGTGTCCACTCCGGTCCTCTCGTACTA
>CAIPBW010000306.1 GCA_903863395.1 uncultured beta proteobacterium | reverse complement strand
GCCAACGCCATGGGCGTGGCGCAGGTGGGCACCGTGCTGGGCCACCTGGCCGATACCTATGGCGAAGACCGCTACCGCACTTCGCCCCTGATCCAACACCACATTTACGCAGCAAAGGCGTTCGCATGACCGACCACCCCACCGAACCCCAAGCCCTGGCCGACGCCGTCACGCAGGCCATGTGGGCGCGCGACCAGGCCGCGCGCAGCCTGGGGCTGCAGATTCTGAGTGTCAAGCCCGGCTACGCGCTCCTGGCCATGACGGTGCGCCCTGACATGGTCAACGGCCACCACATTTGCCACGGCGGCCTGATCTTCACCCTGGCCGACAGCGCCTTTGCCTACTCGTGCAACAGCTACAACCAGAACACCGTGGCGTCGGGCTGCAACATCGACTTTCTGGCCCCAGGGCGCGAGGGCGATGTGCTGGAGGCCGAGGCCATCGAGCGCTCGCTTTCCGGGCGCACCGGCGTGTACGATGTGACCGTGCGCACGCGCAGCGGCACCACCATTGCGTTGTTTCGCGGCAAGAGCTACCGCATCAGCGGTGAAGTGATTGCAGGCTTGCAGCGCGAAGATACACAGTGACCCAATTTCGCTATTCATAAAACCAAAGGAGACATCGCCATGACGGCCCGAACGCCCCAACCCGGAGAACTTGAAGCGATCGAAACCGCAAGCCGCGACGAGATCGCAGCGCTGCAACTGCAGCGCCTGAAGTGGAGCATTTCCCACACCTACCAGAATGTGGCGCACTTTCGCAAGAAGTGCGAGGGCTTGGGCGTGCATCCCGATGATCTGAAAACCCTCGCCGATCTGGCCAAGTTTCCGTTCACCACCAAGACCGACCTGCGCGACAACTACCCGTTTGGCCTGTTTGCCGTGCCCAGCGACAAGGTGGCGCGCGTGCACGCGTCCTCGGGCACCACAGGCAAGCCGATTGTGGTGGGCTATACCCGCGAAGACATCGACAACTGGGCGAACCTGATGGCGCGCTCGATCCGCGCCGCAGGCGGGCGCGCGGGCGACATCTGCCACGTGGCCTATGGCTACGGGCTGTTTACCGGCGGGCTGGGCGCGCACTACGGTGCCGAGCGCCTGGGCTGCATGGTGGTGCCGATGTCGGGCGGCCAGACCGAAAAGCAGGTGCAACTGATTGTCGACTTCAAGCCCGACATCATCATGGTTACGCCCTCGTACTCGCTGGTGATTGCCGAGGAGTTTGACCGCCTGGGCATTGCTCCGCAAGACATCTCGCTCAAGATCGGTATCTTTGGCGCTGAGCCCTGGGGCCAGGGCATGCGCCACGAGATTGAGGCCAAGCTCGGCCTGGACGCAGTCGACATTTACGGCCTGACCGAAGTCATGGGCCCGGGCGTGGCCTGCGAGTGCATCGAGTCCAAGGACGGCCCGGTCATCTGGGAAGACCATTTCTACCCCGAAATCATCAACCCCGAAACCGGCGAAGTGCTGCCCGACGGCGAGCAAGGCGAACTGGTGTTCACGTCGCTGAGCAAGCAGGCGTTTCCGGTGATCCGCTACCGCACGCGCGATCTCACGCGCTTGCTGCCTCCCAGCTCGCGCAGCTTCAGGCGCATGGACCGCATCACCGGCCGCTCGGACGACATGCTCATCATCCGGGGCGTCAATGTGTTCCCGACCCAAATCGAAGAGCAGATCCTGCGCGACAAGCGCCTCTCGGGCAACTACCAGATCCTGCTGCGCCGCGACGGCCATCTGGACGAAGTGGAAGTGCGCTGCGAGTTGCAGCGCGAGTTCTCCGGCAAGCTCTCGCCTGCCGAGCGTGACGCTGTGGGCAAGGAACTGCAGCACCACATCAAGACCCTGGTGGGCATCTCGACCCAGGTGGCGGTGATGGAGTTCGACTCGATCCCGCGCACCCAGGTCGGCAAAGCCCGCCGCCTGATCGACGAGCGCCCCAAGCAACTCTGATGGCGCGCCTCCAAGCAGCCCAAAGCCATGGATCGACACGGCCTGACGGCCTCGCGATGACGAAGTGGTGTGGCCTTACGACGACGAAAGTGGACGGCCTCGCGATGACGAAGTGGCGTGGCCTTACGACGACGGAGTGGCGCAGTCCCACGACAACGAAGGGCCGTCATTGCGAGGAGCGCAGCGACGCGGCAATCCATGCAACAACTTTTTTCCAGGTGAACCTATGACCGATGCCTTTATTTGCGACGCTGTTCGCACCCCTATTGGCCGCTACGGCGGTGCCCTGGCCAGTGTGCGCGCCGATGACTTGGCGGCCATCACTATCAAGGCGTTGATGGAACGCAACCCGCAGGTGCAGTGGGGCCAGGTGGACGACATCATTCTGGGCTGCGCCAACCAGGCCGGTGAGGACAACCGCAACGTGGCGCGCATGGCCGGGCTGCTGGCCGGGTTGCCGGTGGAAGTGCCCGGTGGCACCGTCAACCGGTTGTGCGGCTCGTCGCTCGACGCGGTGGGCATGGCGGCGCGCTCGATCAAGGCGGGTGAAGACGCGCTGGTGATTGC
>CAIPBW010000305.1 GCA_903863395.1 uncultured beta proteobacterium | reverse complement strand
TACACCAAACGCCGGTTTGGGCAAGGGCGGCGCCTGTTCAAGATGGCACCGCTGCACCACCATTTCGAGAAGCACGGCTGGAAAGAGACCCAGGTGGTGGTGCGCTTCTGGATCATCACCATGCTGCTGTGCCTGGTGGGTCTTTCAACCCTGAAGCTGAGGTAAACGGTGGAAACATTGCGCGGTCTCCAAGTGCTGGTGCTGGGCCTGGGTAGTTCCGGTCTGGCCATGGCACGCTGGTGCCAGCGCGCCGGTGCCGTGGTCACCGTGGCCGATACCCGTAGCGACCCGCCGCAGTTGCGCGCGCTGCATGAGACGCTGCCAGACGCCGTGTTTGTGCATGCGAGCCTGGACGCTGCGCTGGTACAGGGCGCGGCGTTCCGCGCCGTGTTGGTCAGCCCGGGTCTGGCACCAGCACAGACGCAGCCGCTGGTCGATGCGGCCCAGGCGATGGGCCTGTGGGTGGGTGGCGAGTTGGGCCTGTTTGCGCAGGCGCTGGTCGAACTGCAGGAGAGCCGCCACTACGCGCCCAAGGTGCTGGCGATTACCGGTACCAACGGCAAGACCACGGTCACGGCGCTCACCGGCCACCTGATCGACTGGAGCGGCAAGCGCGTGGCGGTGGCAGGCAACATCGGCCCCACGCTGCTCGACACGCTGGCGCAGGCACTGGAGCACGACGCGCTGCCCGAGGTCTGGGTGCTGGAGCTTTCGAGCTTTCAGTTGCACCTGGCCGGGCAGTTTGAACCCAGCGCCGCTGCCGTGCTCAACATCACGCAAGACCACCTTGACTGGCATGGCAGCATGGCGCACTACGCCCAGTCCAAGGCGCGCATCTTTGGCAGCCGCGCCCTGATGCTGCTCAACCGCGACGACCCCGCCGTGATGGCCCTGCTCCCTGCCCCAGTCAAGGGCAAGGTGGCGCGCGACTACCTCAGCTTTGGCTGCGCCATGCCTGAGCGCGCTGGCGACTTTGGCATGGAAGAAGTCAATGGCATGGTCTGGCTGGTGCGCGCGCTCGAAGCCGACGAGACGCAGAAGAAACGTCGCAACGCGGTGCAGGAAGAAATCTTCTTCCAGCGCCTGATGCCCGCCGACGCGCTGCGCATCCGTGGCCGCCACAACGCCGCCAACGCACTGGCCGCCCTGGCGCTCAGCGCTGCGGCGGGGTGCGCGCTGGGGCCCATGTTGTTTGGCCTGCGCGAATACCGGGGCGAGCCACACCGGGTGCAGTCCATCGCCGTGGTCAACGACGTGGAATATTTCGACGACAGCAAAGGCACCAATGTCGGCGCCACCGTGGCTGCGCTGCAGGGCCTGGGCGAAGACCGGCGCATCGTGCTGATTCTGGGCGGTGTGGGCAAAGAGCAGGACTTTGCGCCGCTGGCCCCGGTGGTGCAGCGCTACGCGCGTGCCGTGCTGCTCATCGGCCGCGACGCCGCGCTGATCCGCGAAGCACTGGCCCCTGCCGGCGTGCCGCTGCTCGATGCAACGTCGATGGCCGATGCGGTAACGCAAGCCAGCGCGCGTGCCCATGCGGGCGACGCGGTGCTGATGTCGCCGGCTTGCGCCAGCTTTGACATGTTTGACAACTACGAGCACCGCGCCCGCGTGTTTTGCGAAGCGGTGCAAGAGCTGGCGCTGGACGCGGGTATGGCCGTGGAGAGCGTCGCATGAAGCTCTGGCCAGACGCCCTGACAGGCTGGTTTGCCGCACGCGCGGCCACGGCGGGTGACGCGTCTGCAGCCCTGCCGGTGCGCTTGGGCGGGCGCGGCTCGTTTGCTGCGTCCACCACGCCCACCCAGGTGCGCGGCTTTGACCAGCCGCTGGTCTGGGTGGTGGTAACGCTGCTGCTGTGGGGCTTGGTGATGGTGTACTCGGCCTCGGTGGCGATGCCCGACAACCCGCGCTTTTCCAACTACGCCCACACCCACTTCCTGGTGCGCCACGTGGCCTCCATCGCGGTGGCGTTTGTGGTGGCGTTGCTGGCGTTCCAGGTTCCGGTGAACTTGTGGGAGAAGGCCGCGCCCTGGCTGTTCATCGCCTCGCTGTTGCTGTTGATCTTGGTGCTGATTCCGTTTATCGGCAAGGGCGTCAACGGCGCGCGGCGCTGGATTGCGCTGGGCATCCTGAACTTCCAGCCGTCCGAGCTGGCCAAGTTTGCGGTGCTGTTGTATGCGTCGGACTACATGGTGCGAAAGATGGACGTCAAGGAGCATTTCTTTCGCGCCGTCTCGCCCATGGCCGTGGCGATTGGCGTGGTCGGCCTGCTGCTGCTGGCCGAGCCCGACATGGGCGGCTTTCTGGTGATTGCGGTGATCGCCATGGGCATTTTGTTCCTGGGCGGCGTCAATGCGCGCATGTTCTTCCTGATTGCCGCCATTCTGGTGGTGGCCTTCGGCCTGATGATCGCGCTGAGCGAATGGCGGCGTGAGCGCATCTTTGCCTACCTCGATCCCTGGACCGAGAAATACGCCCTGGGCAAGGGCTACCAGTTGTCGCACTCACTCATCGCCATTGGCCGTGGCGAAATATTTGGCGTGGGCCTGGGCGGCAGCGTGGAGAAACTGCACTGGCTGCCCGAAGCGCATACCGACTTTCTGCTGGCCGTGATCGGTGAAGAGTTTGGCCTGGTCGGCGTGCTGGTCATCATTGGCCTGTTCTTGTGGCTGACCCGGCGCATCATGCACATCGGCCGCCAGGCGATTGCGCTGGACCGCATTTTTGCCGGTCTGGTGGCGCAAGGCGTTGGCATCTGGGTGGGCTTTCAGTCGTTCATCAACATGGGTGTGAACCTGGGTGCCCTGCCCACCAAGGGCCTGACCCTGCCCTTCATGAGCTACGGCGGCTCCGCCATCCTCGTCAACCTGATCGCCATCGCCGTCGTCCTACGGATCGATTGGGAAAACCGGCAACTCATGCACGGAGGCCGTGTATGAGCGCCAAGGTCGCACTGATCATGGCCGGGGGCACGGGCGGCCACATCTTCCCGGGGCTGGCGCTGGCGCATGCGCTGCGCGACCGCGGCTGGCGCGTGCACTGGCTGGGGGCACCCAACAGCATGGAAAGCCGTCTGGTGCCGCCCCAGGGCTTTGCGCTCGAGTTGGTCGATTTTTCCGGCGTGCGTGGCAAGGGCTTTGCTACCTTGCTGGCGCTGCCGTTGCGTCTGGCGCGTGCGTTCTGGCAAAGCCTGCAGGTGTTGCGCCGTGTGCGCCCCGACGTGGTGTTGGGGCTGGGCGGCTACATCACCTTCCCGGCCGGGCTGATGGCCGCGCTGCTGCGTCGCCCGTTGGTGCTGCACGAGCAAAACTCGGTGGCGGGCATGGCCAACAAACTGCTGGCCAAGGTGGCAAGCCGGGTGTTTACCGCCTTCCCCGATGTGCTGCCGCAAGGGCTGTGGGTGGGCAACCCGCTGCGCGCTGAGTTCTTGCGCCAAGGCGCGCCTGCCGAGCGCTTTGCTGCGCGCAGCGGCCCGTTGCGCTTGCTGGTGGTGGGTGGCAGCCTGGGCGCCCGCGCGCTCAACAGCGTGGTGCCGCAGGCGCTGGCGCTGATCCCACAGCAGCAGCGCCCGCAGGTGCTGCATCAAAGCGGCGAAAAGCAGATCGACGAACTGCGCGCCAACTACGCCGCAGCCGGTGTGCAGGCCGAACTCACGCCGTTCATCAACAACACCGCCCAGGCTTTTGCCGAGGCCGACCTGGTGCTGTGCCGTGCCGGGGCCAGCACCGTGACCGAACTGGCTGCGGTGGGTGCTGCGTCGCTGCTGGTGCCGTTTCCGGCAGCGGTGGACGACCACCAGACGCGCAATGCCAGCTTCCTGGCCGACCGGGGCGCGGGCTGGTTGTTGCCACAAAACGAACTCACAGCGCAAACGCTTTCTGCCATGTTGCAAACCACCAAACGTGAGGCGCTGCTGGAGTGCGCCACCGCTGCCAAGGCAGCACAAAAGTTGGGAGCCACCGAAGCCGTGGCGGCAGCCTGCGAGGAGTTGAGCCGATGAAACACGCCATCAAGCACATTCACTTTGTCGGTGTCGGCGGCTCGGGCATGTCCGGCATTGCCGAGGTGCTGTGCAACCTGGGTTACACCATCTCGGGCTCGGACCTGGCCGACAGCGCCACGCTCAAGCGCCTGGCCTCGCTCGGCATCAAGACCTACGTTGGCCACGCTGCTGCCCACGTGGCCGGTGCCGATGCGGTGGTGACATCCACCGCTGTGCACGCCAACAACCCCGAAGTGGTGGTGGCGCGCGAGATGCACATCCCGATCGTGCCGCGCGCCCTGATGCTGGCCGAGCTGATGCGCCTCAAGCAGGGCATCGCCATTGCCGGAACCCACGGCAAGACCACCACCACCAGCCTGGTGGCCAGCGTGCTGGCTGCTGGCGGGCTGGACCCCACCTTTGTGATTGGCGGGCGCCTCAACAGCGCCGGTGCCAATGCGCGCCTGGGCAGCGGCGACTACATCGTGGTCGAGGCCGACGAGTCGGACGCCTCGTTTTTGAACCTGCTGCCGGTGATGGCGGTGGTGACCAATATCGACGCCGACCACATGGAGACCTACGGCCACGACTTTGCCCGGCTCCAGGGCGCGTTTGTCGACTTCCTGCACCGCATGCCGTTCTATGGTGTGGCGATTCTGTGCACCGACGACCCCGCCGTGCGTGCCATCGTTGAGCAGGTGACCTGCCCGATCACCAGCTACGGCTTCAACGAGGACGCCCAGGTGCGCGCCACCGACGTGCGCGCCGTGGGCAGCCAGATGCATTTTCGGGTGCAGCGGCGTAACGGTGTGGTGATGCCCGACCTGGACGTGGTGCTCAACCTGGCCGGTCGGCACAACGTGCTCAATGCGCTGGCCGCAATTGCGGTGGCGGCTGAACTCAACATGGCCGACGACGCCGTGCTCAAGGCGCTCGCCGATTTCAAGGGCGTGGGGCGGCGCTTCCAGCACTACGGTGACCTGCCGTTGCAAAGCGGCGGCGTGATCACCGTGATCGACGACTACGGCCACCACCCGGTAGAAATGCAGGCCACGCTGGCGGCGGCGCGTGGCGCGTTTCCAAGGCGGCGTCTGGTGCTGGCATTTCAGCCGCACCGCTACACCCGCACCCGCGACTGCTTTGACGACTTTGTGCAAGTCATCGGCCACGCCGACTCGGTGTTGCTGGGCGAGGT
>CAIPBW010000304.1 GCA_903863395.1 uncultured beta proteobacterium | reverse complement strand
GCATAAAAGTCAGGCATGATCGCGTGCTTGAAAATCCCCGCTGCAATGAACTCCCCCGAATTGACTGCCAGCGCGCCGCCGCGCTGGGTCGCCTATTGTTTTCTTGCGCTAAGCATGGCGCTGGTGGGTAGTTATGTGGCGCTGTCCAAGCCGCTGGTTGCTGCCCTGCCCGTTTTTCTGCTGGCGTGGTTGCGCTTCGGCATAGGTGGCCTGGCCATGCTGCACTGGCTCAAGCGCCCAACGCACGAAGCCCCGCTGACCAGCGCCACCAAAAAGCTGCTGTTCCTGGAGTCGTTTCTGGGCAATTTTCTTTTCAGCATTTGCATGCTGTTTGGCGTGAGCATGACCAGCGCAGTGTCGGCCGGGGTGATCATGGCGTCGATTCCGGCGGTCGTGGCGGTTCTGAGTTGGGTGTTTTTGAAAGAGCGTATCGGCGTGCGCGTCTGGTTGGCTGTGGCCTGCGGCGCGATCGGCATCGGCCTCTTGGCGCTAACCAAAGGCGACAGCGAAGCACCATCGGCGCACGCTGCCAACGATATCTTTGGCATCAGCCGCGCGTTGGTTGGCAATCTGCTGGTGTTCGCTGCCGTGATGTGCGAAGCGGCCTATGCCGTGATCGGCAAGGCGCTGACCGGCAAGCTCTCGCCCAAGCGCATTACCGCGCTCATCAATCTGTGGGGCTTTGCGCTGATGACGCCGATGGGGCTGTACACCGCCTGGCGCTTTGACTTTGCTGGCGTTGCCGCCTCGGCCTGGCTACTGCTGGTGTTTTACGCGCTGGCCGCAAGCGTGTGGACCGTGTGGCTGTGGATGACCGGGCTCAAGACCGTGCCGGCCGCGCGTGCCGGGGTGTTTACCGTGATGTTGCCGATTGCGGCCACGATGGTAGGCGTGCTGGTGCTGGGTGAGCCACTGGGCACGGTGCAGGTCGTGGCCTTTATCGTGGCCTTGCTGGGCGTGCTGCTGGCCACGCTGCCAGGCAAGGAAGTCGCCGCTTAAAGCAGTGGCCCAGACGCCACCACCATGCCGTCCTCGTCGGCGTAAAGCCACTCGCCTGGGTGCACCCACACGCCCTGGATCTGCACCGACACTGCGCTTTGCCCTTGGTTACGCTTTTCCGTGGGCCAGGGCATGGCCGCCAAGGCGCGGATGCCGACGCTCTGCGTGGCCAGTTCTGCGCTGTCGCGCACACAGCCGTCAATCACCACACCGGCCCAGCCATTGCGCGCAGCCGCTGCGCCCAGGTTGCCCCCGAGCAGCGCGCGGCGCAGCGACGCGCCTCCATCCACCACCAGCACCTGGCCAATGCGTTCCTGGCCATGCTCGATCCACCCCTGGGAATCGACCGCCGCCTTGACAATGGTGTTGTCTTCAAAACACTTGACCGTCACCACCGGCCCGCAAAAGCGCCGCAGGCCGCCAAAGTCCCTGAAAACCGGGGGTAAAACCCGAAAATTACCTGAGAGATCGTTCTTGTTTTCGTCGCATAAATCGCAGGTGGCAAACAGTTTTGGCATGGCTTGGGGCTCCTTTTGGTCAATGAAGTGTATTTTCCAATGAAAAAAACAACATCCCAGAGCGAAAAATGCACTTTCTCCCTTGGAAACACGCTTTTTCTCCAGTAGCATCCGGGGTACCAGTGAGAAGGCAGATTTTTCACTGGTGATTAATCAACTTCTAGAAGGACAATCAATCATGGCAACTGCAAAGAAAGCACCGGCAAAGAAAGCCGCTCCCGCGAAGAAGACTCCTGCCAAGAAGGCAGCCGCTCCGGCGAAGAAGGCCCCTGCGGCCAAGAAGGCAGCTCCTGCAAAGAAGGCAGCTCCGGCCAAGAAGACGCCCGCCAAGAAAGCCGCTCCCGCCAAAAAGACGCCTGCGAAAAAGCGCACTCCCAACGCTGCGTTCATGAAGGCCCTGACCCCCAGCTCCGCTCTGTCGGCCGTGGTTGGCAACAAGCCCCTGCCACGCACGGAAGTGGTCAAGCAACTGTGGGTGTACATCAAGAAGCACGGCCTGCAAGACGCCGTCAACAAGCGCATGATCAACGCCGACGCCAAGCTCAAAGAAGTCTTTGGCAAGGTGCAGGTCTCGATGTTTGAGATGGCCGGCCTGATCGGCAAGCACCTCAAGTAATCGACCTCTGCGTCATTACAAAAGGCCGGTTCTACCGGCCTTTTTTGTTAAGCTCGCCGCCATGTTGCGTTTCGTATTAACCCGTCTGAGCCTGGTCATTCCGACTTTTTTCGGAATGACCCTGCTGGCGTTTTTTCTGATCCGTCTAGTGCCGGGCGACCCGATTGAGACAATGGCCGGCGAGCGCGGCATCGACGCGCAGCGCCACGCCGAACTGCTCACCGCCTACGGGCTCGACCGGCCGGTGATGGTGCAGTACGGCATCTACATCGCCCGCGTGCTGCAAGGCGATCTGGGCAAGTCCATCATCACGCAAACCCCGGTGCTAAGCGAGTTTGCCGCGCTGTTTCCCGCCACCATCGAACTGGCACTGTGCGCCATCGCGTTCGCCCTGGTAATTGGCATTCCGGCGGGCATCATCGCAGCGGTCAAGCGCAACTCGATCCTGGACCACGGCGTGATGGGCATATCGCTCACCGGCTACTCGATGCCGATCTTCTGGTGGGGACTGCTGCTGATCCTGTTGTTCTCGGTGCAACTCGACTTGACGCCGGTCTCGGGCCGGATTGCGGTACAGCACTTCATCGAACCAGTTACTGGTTTTCTGCTGATCGACACGCTGCTGCTGGGCGACAAGGCCGCGTTCCTCTCCTCGGCGTCCCATCTGATACTGCCCACCATCGTGCTCGGCACCAACCCGCTGGCGGTGATTGCGCGCATGACGCGCTCGGCCATGCTCGAGGTATTGGGCGAAGACTACATCCGTACCGCCCGCGCCAAGGGCTTGTCGAGCTTGCGCGTGGTTTCGGTGCACGCCTTGCGCAACGCCCTGATTCCGGTGATCACGGTGATTGGCCTGCAAGTGGGCGTGCTGTTTACCGGCGCGATTCTGACCGAGACCATTTTTTCGTGGCCGGGGGTGGGCAAGTGGCTGATTGAAGCCATCAGCCGACGCGACTACCCGGTGCTGCAAGGCGGCATGCTGCTGCTCGGTGCCGTGG
Source organism: uncultured beta proteobacterium (assembly GCA_903863395.1). Lineage (GTDB taxonomy): Bacteria > Pseudomonadota > Gammaproteobacteria > Burkholderiales > Burkholderiaceae_C > Allorhodoferax. The sequence continues at coordinate 3,250 of CAIPBW010000304.1, read as the reverse complement.
TGATGACCGTCAACCTGCTGGTCGATGTGACCTACGGCATCATCAACCCGCGCATCCGGTACCAACGATGAGTTCCCTGCCACCCCCCCACGCACCCGGCACAGCGGCGCACGTGCATCCGCTGCGTGACTTCTGGCGCTACTTCAGCGCCAACCGGGGTGCCATGGCCGGTCTGCTGGTGGTGGTTGCAGTGCTGCTGCTGGCGGCGTTGGCCGACCTGGTTGCGCCCTACCCGCCGTTTCTGACCGACAACAGCGTCTTCCTGGTGCCGCCCGCGTGGGACAAGGCGGGCTCATCAGCCCACTTGCTGGGCACCGACGCCATTGGGCGCGACATCCTCTCGCGCCTGATCCACGGCGCGCGCCTGTCGCTGTCCATCGGTATTGCAGTGGTCGCAGTAGCGGTGGTTGCAGGCACCGTGCTCGGGCTACTGGCCGGCTATTTGCGCGGCGTGTTCGAGATTGCGGTGATGCGTCTGATGGACATTTTGCTGACGCTGCCGAGCCTGCTGCTGGCGATTGTGATCGTCGCCATTTTGGGGCCGGGCCTGATGAACGCCATGTTGGCGGTGTCAATCGTGGTGCTGCCGCACTATGTGCGTATCACGCGCGCGGCCGTCATTGCAGAGATGTCCAAAGACTACGTGACAGCGGCGCGCATGGGCGGTGCCGGTCCGTTGCGCGTGATGTTCAACGAAGTCTTGCCCAACTGCGCCGCTCCGCTGATTGTGCAGGCCTCACTGGGTATTTCCACCGCGATTCTGGACGCGGCCGCGCTGGGCTTTCTGGGTCTGGGCGCGCAGCCCCCGTCGCCCGAATGGGGCACCATGCTGGCCGATGCCCGCGAGTTTGTGCTGCGCGCCTGGTGGGTGGTGACCTTCCCCGGCCTGATGATCCTGATCACGGTGCTGGCCTTTAACCTGCTGGGTGACGGTCTGCGCGATGCGCTCGACCCCAAACTCAAGCGCTGAACATTCCATGGCACTGCTCGAAATCGAAAACCTCTCGGTGGATTTTCCGTCGCACGACGCGGTGATGCACGCGGTTGAGGGTGTGAGCCTGTCGCTCGACGTGGGCGAGGTGCTGGGCATTGTGGGCGAATCGGGCTCGGGCAAGAGCGTCACCATGATGGCCTTGATGGGTCTGGTGGCCTACCCCGGGCGCATCACCGCCGACAAGCTGCGCTTTGACGGCCACGACCTGCTGGCCCTGTCCGAGCGCGAGCGCCGCCGCCTCACCGGCAAAGACCTTGCGATGATTTTTCAGGACCCCACCACCAGCCTCAACCCGTGCTTCACGGTCGGGTTTCAACTGGCCGAAACGCTCAAACTGCACCTGGGGCTGGACAAGGCAGCGGCACGCCGCCGATCGATCGAACTGCTGGAGCAGGTCGGCATCCCCGCGCCCGAGAGCCGCCTGGGCAACTACCCGCACCAGTTGTCCGGCGGCATGAGCCAGCGCGTGATGATTGCCATGGCGATCGCGTGCAACCCCAAACTGCTGATTGCCGACGAACCCACCACGGCGCTGGATGTGACCATCCAGGCGCAAATTCTGGACTTGCTGCGCGGCCTGCAAAAAGAGCGCGGCATGGCCCTGGTGCTGATCACCCACAACATGGGCGTGGTAAGCGAAATGGCGCAACGCGTGGCGGTGATGTACGCCGGGCAGTTCATGGAACAGCGCTCGGCCGCCGCCTTGTTTGGTGCCGCGCAACACCCCTACACCCAGGCGCTGATGGCGGCCATGCCCGAGCGCAGCGACGGCCACTCGCGCCTGGCCACCATTGCCGGCCTGGTGCCGGGCCTGTACGACCGCCCGCAGGGTTGCCTGTTTGCGCCGCGCTGCAGCCGCGCTGATGGGCTTCTGTGCAGCCAGCGCCCGGCGCTGCGCGACTGGCAAGACGGTGCCGTGCGCTGCCACCTGCCGACAGGTCAGGCCGCACACGCCGATGAGCCGGGAGGCGGCGCATGAACCAGTCGCAAGCACAAGGCAATCAACCCGTGGTGCAGGCCGATGCGCTACACCGCATCTACCCCATCAGCCGGGGCTTTTTGCGTGCAAGCGACCGCCTGCAAGCGGTAGGTGGCGTCAGCTTCAGCCTGCAAGCGGGGCGCACACTGGCCATCGTGGGCGAATCCGGGTGCGGCAAATCCACCCTGGCACGCATGGTGTCGCTGATCGAGCCGCCCACCAGTGGCACGCTGCACATTGGTGGCGTGGACGCGGTTGCCGCCAGTGGCGCAGAGCGCCACGCCCTGCGCCAACAAGTCCAGTTGGTGTTTCAAAACCCCTACGGTTCGCTCAACCCGCGCAAGCGCATTGGCCAGATACTGCAAGCCCCGCTGGAGATCAATACCACCCTGACTGCGCCAGAGCGTGCCGAGCGCGCTCTCTCCATGCTCGCCCTGGTAGGGCTGCGCGAGGAACACTACGAGCGCTACCCGCACATGTTCTCGGGCGGCCAGCGCCAGCGCATCGCCATTGCTCGCGCGCTGATGCTCAAGCCCGCGCTGGTGGTGGCCGACGAACCGGTGTCGGCGCTCGATGTCTCGATCCAGGCGCAAATCCTGAACCTGCTGTCTGACCTGCAACGTGATCTGGGGCTGGCTTACCTGTTCATCTCGCACGACCTTGGCGTGGTGCGCTACATTGCCCATGAGGTGCTGGTGATGTACCTGGGGCACACCGTTGAACAGGGCGAAAAGACCGCTATTTTTGAGCGCCCGCTGCACCCCTACACCCAGGCGCTGTTGGCTTCCACGCCAGGTCTAGCGCACTCAGGATCAACAGGTAAGCGCGTGCTGCTCAAGGGTGAGCTTCCATCGCCCCTGAATCCGCCGGTTGGTTGCGTTTTCAGCACACGCTGCCCGCACGCCACGGCCCAGTGCCAGGGCGAGCGCCCACCCCTGCAAACACTGCTGGGGCGGAACATCGCCTGCTTTGAAGCCGAGCGGCTTTCGCAAGCCTGAGGGGTTTGGTGCTGGGGTTAGCGCTTCGCGTAATATGCGGTTTGTGCTGGCTGTGGTGCCGGTTTCGAGTGCTTGCGGACCACCCCAGGCAGTTAATTTTGTAGGAGCTATTCATGATCCCAATGCGTTTGCGTCCCGCCCAGCGTGCCTTGCTGTGCGCCTTGGCCTTGCCTGCCGTGCTGGCGCTCAGTCCGGCACACGCCAAGACCCTGGTGTTTTGCTCGGAAGGCAGCCCGGAAAACTTTTACCCCGGCATCAACACCACCGGCACCTCGTTTG
>CAIPBW010000303.1 GCA_903863395.1 uncultured beta proteobacterium | reverse complement strand
GAAGTGCTGACCTGCACGCCTCCTTTGCACTAGGAGCGGCAAAGCGCCTGGCTTTTCGGTGCAAAATGGCCGGTGTTGGCCGTCATTGCGAGGAGCGCAGCGACGTGGCAATCCATGTCCTTTGGCTGTCATTGCGAGGAGCGAAGCGACGTGGCAATCCATGCAGCCGGAAGTCATGGATTGCCGCGCTGCGCTCGCAATGACGGATGGGCGCGATGGCGGGTTGGCGCGTTGACGAGGTGAGGGACTTGGATGGCGATGGCGGGGGGTTGTCATTGCGAGGAGCGAAGCGACGCGGCAATCCATGCAGCCTGAAGTCATGGATTGCCGCGCTTCGCTCGCAATGACGGATGGGTGCAATGACGGATGGGCGCGATGACGAATTGGTGCGTGGCTTGAGTTTCGGAAATATCAACAGGAGACAGTCAGTGAGCATAAAAAGTCAGAAGGACTTCTTCTCGGGTCTGATGTTCATGAGCGTGGGCGTGGCCTTTGCTTGGGGCGCGGGCAGTTACAGCATTGGCACGGGCGCGCGCATGGGGCCGGGCTACTTCCCGATGGCGCTGGGTGTGCTGCTGGCCATTTTGGGCGCGGCCATTACCTTCAAGGCGCTGGTGGTGGGGCCGGAGGATGGCGACAAGGTCGGCGCGTTTGCCTGGAAGCCGCTGGTCTTCATCATTGCCGCCAATCTGGTGTTTGGCGCCATGATCGGCGGCCTGCCCAGCATTGGTCTGCCGCCGATGGGTTTGATGGTGGGCATTGTGCTGCTGACCTTTATCTCCAGTCTGGCCGGAGATGAATTCAATTTCAAGGAAGTGGCCGTTCTGTCGGTGGTGCTGGCCTTCATGAGTTATCTGGCCTTCGTTCTGCTGCTCAAGCTGCAGTTTCCCGTCTGGCCCGCTTTCATCAGCGGCTAATCAGGATCACGTCATGGACTTAATCAACAATTTGGCGCTCGGGTTTGGTGTCGCCTTTACCCTGCAAAACCTGGCCTATGCCTTTATCGGCTGCTTTCTCGGGACGGTGATTGGCGTGCTGCCCGGCATCGGGCCACTGGCCACCATTGCGATGCTGCTGCCTGCCACCTACGCGCTGCCGCCGGTGGCGGCGCTGATCATGCTCGCGGGCATCTACTACGGCGCGCAATATGGCGGCTCAACCACGGCGATTCTGGTCAACCTGCCGGGCGAATCGTCGTCGGTGGTGACGGTGATTGACGGCTACCAGATGGCGCGCAATGGCCGCGCCGGGCCGGCCCTGGCTGCTGCCGGTTTGGGTTCGTTTTTTGCCGGTTGCGTGGGCACCTTGATTCTTGCCGCCTTTGCCGCACCGCTGACTGAACTGGCGTTCAAGTTTGGCCCGGCAGAGTATTTCTCGCTGATGATTTTGGGCCTGATTGGCGCGGTGGTGCTGGCTTCGGGTTCGCTGCTCAAGGCGATTGCCATGATCGTGCTGGGCCTGCTCATGGGCATGGTGGGAACCGACGTCAACTCGGGCGTGGCGCGCTTTAGCCTGGATATCCCGGAGCTTACCGATGGTATTGGCTTCATCGTCATCGCCATGGGTGTTTTTGGCTACGGTGAAATCATCAGCAACCTGGCCAAGCACGAGAGCGAGCGCCAGGTGTTTACCGCCAACGTGACCGGGCTGTGGCCGACCAAGGAAGACTTCAGGAACATGATCCCGGCGGTGCTGCGCGGCACCGCGCTGGGCTCGCTGCTGGGCATTCTGCCCGGTGGTGGCGCGGTGATGGCCGCCTTTGCCGCCTATACGCTGGAAAAGAAGACGCCGCTACGCCCGGGCGAAGTGCCGTTTGGCAAGGGCAATATCCGCGGTGTGGCCGCGCCTGAGTCGGCCAACAACGCGGGTGCGCAAACTTCGTTCATCCCGCTGCTCACATTGGGCATTCCGCCCAACGCCGTGATGGCGCTGATGGTGGGGGCCATGACCATTCACAACATCCAGCCCGGCCCGCAGGTCATGACCAGCAACCCCGAATTGTTTTGGGGGCTGATTGCGTCGATGTGGATCGGCAACCTGATGCTGGTGATTCTGAACCTGCCCTTGATCGGCATCTGGATCAAGTTGCTCAGCGCACCGTACCGCTGGTTGTTTCCGTCGATCGTGCTGTTCTGTGCCATTGGCGTGTACTCCACCAACAACACCACGTTCGACATCTGGCTGGTGGGTATCTTCGGCTTTATCGGGTACCTGTTCATCAAGCTTGGCACCGAGCCCGCGCCGCTGTTGCTGGGCTTTATTCTGGGGCCGATGATGGAAGAGTACCTGCGCCGCGCGCTGTTGCTCTCGCGCGGCGACTGGAGCGTGTTTCTCACGCGCCCGCTTTCGGCGGGCTTGCTGGTGGCAGCGGCGCTGCTGCTGGTGGTGGTGCTGATGCCATCGGTGAAGGCCAAGCGCGAAGAGGCGTTTGTTGAGGATTAGCCAACACCCGCAGCGCGTTGCGCTGCACAACGAAATCCACGCCCGTCCACCGCAGGCGTTGGAGGTGCCGCTGGCGATCTCGCACGTGGTGATGGGCTGCGACGCACAGCAGCGCGAAGCCAGCCGCGAGCACCTGGCCGAGCTGGCGCGCAACCACCACTTGAGCGCACCCGACGCAAGCTCCACCCATGTACGCATGGACCTGGGGCTGTTTCGCCTGCGCTGGGAGTTGCACACCGAGTTTGTGAGCTGGACCTTCATGCGCAACCTCGACCCTGAAGGGTTTGGCGAGCGCGAGCCGGTTACCGCGATGCAAGGCGTGGCGCAGCAATGGCTGGACGCACTGCCGGGCCAGTGCCTGGCCGGGGTGCATTGCTGGGTGCTGGCGCAACAAAGCTTTGGCGGCGGCTCGCTGGTCAAGCACGTCCTCAACGAAGACACCTTGCTGGCCTCGCGCGTGTGCAACGGGCTGGCCGATTTGTACGCCGACTTCACCCTGCATGCCGATGGCTTTTCGCGCATGGTGCTGCTGTGCGAAGGCGTGGCACCCCGGCGTCTGGGTCGCCTGGTGCAATGCCTGCTGGAGATTGAGACCTACCGCATGGCGGCGTTGTTGGGCCTGCCTGCTGCACGCGAGGCAGCGGTGGTGCTGGCCTGTGCCGAGCGCGAGCTGGCCGAACTGGCACACGCCATCCGCGCGGCCACGCGCGACGACGAGGCGCAACTGCTGGACCGGCTCACCCGCCTGGCAGCCCAGGTGGAAAGCCAGCACGCCACCACCCACGCGCGCTTTTCGGCCAGTGCCGCGTATTTCGAGCTGGTGGACAAGCGCATTGCCGACCTGAGCGAGGTGCCCGTGCCCGGCCTGCAGACGGTGCGCGAATTCATGGAGCGCCGGCTTACGCCGGCGCGCAGCACCTGCGCCTGGGCCAGTCGGCGCCAGGATGCGCTCTCGCAGCGCGTGTCGCGCATCAGCAGCCTGCTGCGCACGCGCGTCGAAATCGAGCAGCAGCAAAGCAGCCAGGCACTGCTGGAGGCGATGAACGACCGCCAGGGCATGCAACTGCAACTGCAGTCCACGGTGGAGGGGCTCTCGGTGGCGGCCATCACCTACTACATCGTCGGGCTGATCAGTTACCTGGCCAAGGGTGCGCTGCATTGGGGCTGGCCCTGGAGCGGCGAACTCACGGCTGCGGCGGCCATTCCTGCGGTGGCGCTGGGGGTATGGTGGTCGCTGCGGCGCATGCACCGGCGCGTGTTCCACGGGTAGGCGCAATAGGATTTGCCAATCCGCGTGATTGGATCAATTCAACCTGCAAGGGGTGGTTAACACCTAAGATTGCGTCTGTTCAATTTCGGAACAGCAACTTCTCAAGGAAACAAACCATGTCATTGATCAACACCGAAGTCATCCCCTTCAAGGCCGAAGCTTTCCACAACGGCAAGTTTGTGACCGTGACCAACGAAACCCTCAAGGGCAAGTGGAACGTGTTCATTTTCATGCCCGCAGCCTTTACCTTCAACTGCCCGACCGAAGTCGAAGACGCGGCCGACAACTACGCCGAATTCCAGAAGGCGGGTGCCGAGGTCTATATCGTCACCACCGACACGCACTTTGCGCACAAGGTCTGGCACGAAACCTCGCCCGCCGTGGGCAAGGCGCGCTTCCCGCTGATTGGCGACCCCACGCACCACCTGACCCGTGGCTTTGATGTGCATATCGACGCAGCCGGTCTGGCGCTGCGCGGCACCTTCATCATCAATCCGGACGGCGTGATCAAGACCCTCGAAGTCCACGACAACGCCATCGCCCGCGATGTGAAGGAAACCCTGCGCAAGCTCAAGGCCGCCCAATACGTTGCCAACAACCCCGGTCAGGTGTGCCCGGCCAAGTGGCAAGAAGGTGCCAAGACGATTTCCCCGTCGATCGACCTGGTCGGCAAGATCTGATACCCGTTTGACGGCAAGCACCCGCGGCGCGCGGGTGCCACCAGCCGGACAGCGTCAAGGTGCCTTGAGCCTTGCCGTCCGGTTTTTTTATGCGCAAATATTGCCTTTTGTACGTCTTGACGGCGCGCAAACCGCTATAAGTAGCCAAGCAAATCAGGAATTCACCATGCTCGACCAAGAACTTAAAACACAACTTTCCGCTTACCTGGAACGTGTCACGCAGCCGTTCGAGATGGTGGCGTCCCTTGATGACAGCGCCACCGCGCGTGAGATGGAGCAGTTGCTCCAAACCATCCAGAGCCTGCGCGCCGACAAGATTACCTTGCGCACCGATGGCAACGACGCGCGCAAGCCCTCGTTTACGCTGCAGCGCGCCGGTAGCGCCACCAGCCTGCGCTTTGCGGGCTTGCCCATGGGCCACGAATTTACCTCGCTGGTGCTGGCCCTGTTGTGGACCGGTGGCCACCCGCCGAAGGTGGAGCCCGAAGTGCTTGCGCAGATCGCGGCGCTGGAAGGCGACTTTGATTTTGAAGTCTATATGTCCCTGACCTGCCACAACTGCCCGGACGTGGTGCAGGCGCTGAGCCTGATGGCGATTTTCAACCCGCGCATCAGGACCACGGTGATTGAGGGCGGTGCGTTCCAGCAGGAAGTGCAGGAGCGCGAGATCATGGCGGTGCCCATGGTGTACCTCAATGGCGCAGTGTTTGGCTCGGGGCGCATGACGGTGGAAGAAATTCTGGGCAAGATCGACACCGGCGCATCGGCGCGCGACGCTGCCAAGCTTTCGGCCAAGCCTGCATACGACGTGCTGATGGTGGGTGGCGGCCCGGCCGGTGCCGCAGCGGCGGTGTATGCCGCGCGCAAGGGCATCCGCACCGGCGTGGTGGCCGAGCGTTTTGGCGGCCAGGTGAACGACACGCTGGCGATTGAAAACTACATCTCGGTGCTCGAAACCGACGGCCCCAAATTTGCCATGGCGCTCGAAGCGCACGCCCGCGCCTATGGCGTGGACATCATGAACCTGCAGCAGGCGCAGCGCATTATTCCAGCGGCGCAGCCCGGCGGCTTGATCGAAGTGGTGCTCTCAAGCGGCGCAAGCCTGCGCGCACGCAGCGTGATTGTGTCCACCGGCGCGCGCTGGCGCAACGTCAACGTGCCCGGCGAAGCCGAGTACAAGAACAAGGGCGTGGCCTACTGCCCGCACTGCGACGGCCCGCTGTTCAAGGGCAAGGACGTGGCAGTGATTGGCGGGGGCAACTCGGGCGTGGAGGCGGCGATTGATCTGGCCGGGGTGGTGCGCCAGGTGACGCTGGTCGAGTTCATGCCCGAACTCAAGGCCGACGCGGTGCTGGTCAACAAGCTCAAGAGCCTGCCCAACGTCACCATCCACACCAACGCCCAGACCACCGAAATCACCGGCGCGCAGGGCAAGGTCAACGGCATGCGCTACAAAGACCGCGCCACCGACGTGGAGCACCTGGTGGCGCTGGAAGGTGTGTTTGTGCAGATTGGCCTGGTGCCCAATACCGAGTGGCTCAGGGGCACGGTTGAGCTGAGCAAGTTTGGCGAGATCGTGGTTGATGCCAAGGGGCAGACCAATGTGCCGGGCGTGTTTGCCGCAGGCGACTGCACCACCGTGCCCTACAAGCAGATCGTGATCGCTGCGGGCGACGGGGCCAAGGCGGCGCTCAGCGCGTTTGACTATCTGATTCGCTCGCCCGTGGTGGCCGGAGCCTGAGTGGCCTTGCTGCTGGCCCCGATGGAGGGGATGCTGGACTTTGTGCTGCGTGACATCCTCACCCGCGTGGGCGGGGTGGACCGCTGCGTATCGGAGTTCATCCGCGTGACCGGCACGCCACTGCCAGAGCGCGCCTTGTTGCGCATCATGCCCGAGCTCGCCCACGGCGGGCGTACCCCGGCGGGTGTGCCGGTGCGTGCGCAGTTGCTGGGGTCGGATGCGGCCTGCATGGCAGACACGGCGGCGCTGCTGGCCGCAATGGGTTCGCACGGCATTGACCTCAATTTTGGTTGCCCGGCCAAGGTGGTCAACCGCCATGGCGGCGGTGCCGCGCTGCTGCGCGACCCAGAAACCTTGACGCGCATCGTTGCGGCGGTGCGCCGCGCCGTGCCCGCGCACTTGCCGGTGTCGGCCAAGATGCGCCTGGGGTTTGACGACGACACGCAGGCGGTGGAGTGCGCGCAGGCGATTGCGCAAGGTGGTGCGAGCGAACTGGTAGTGCACGCACGCACGCGTGCCCACGGCTACCGCCCGCCCGCCTACTGGGATCGCGTGAACGACATTCGCCAGGGCGTGCAGATTGCGGTGGTGGCCAACGGCGAGATCTGGAGCGTGCAGGACGCGCAGCGCTGCCGCGAAGTTTCGGGTTGCCACGACCTGATGCTCGGCCGCGGCATCGTCGCCAACCCCGGACTGGCGCTGGCCATTGCCCACGCCGACAACCCGGGCGTGCAACCGGTTCCGGGCGTGACCTGGGAGCAACTGCTGCCGCACATCCACCAGTTCTGGCTGCTGGTGTGCGATCGCCTGGACCGGCGCAAGCGCGCCGGGCGCCTCAAGCAATGGCTCAACTACCTGCGCCTGCACTACCCGCAGGCACAGCAGGCGCACCAGGAACTACGCGCCGTCAATGACCTGGCGCTGGTGGGGCAGTGGCTCGATCAGCAAATGCGCAATGCGCCAGCCTGAGGGCGTGCGCTAACCCAAATGCGTGCCGATGCTTGCCGGTGCGCTGAGCGTGATCGAATCAAACCGCAGGTGGTGCATGAGCTCGCGCAGGATCAGGAGCGCTACTGGAGAGCGTGGTGGTATCAGCACCAATAGGCAACTCGGTGAAGTGGCTCTCCATGACCCGCACCGCGATTTCGTCGCGAGGCCATCCCCTCGTCACCGAGAGGCCATCCCCCTCGTCATCGCGAGGCCGAAGGCCGTGGCGATCCATGACTTCATGCCTGCATGGATTGCCGCGCTGCGCTCGCAATGACAGCCAAAGGACATGGACTG
>CAIPBW010000302.1 GCA_903863395.1 uncultured beta proteobacterium | reverse complement strand
CCGCGCGGCCTGCTGGTGCTGGCCGAGTCGCTGGTCGAAAAATGCCTGGAGCGCTATGGCGTCTCTGGTACGGTGCTGGCCACCACCACCGGTGCCAAGCTCGGCGGCCTGAACTTCAAGCATCCGCTGCACGACGTGCACCCCGGCTACGCACGCCTGGCCCCGGTGTACCTGGCCGATTATGTGAGCGCCATCGACGGCACCGGCATCGTCCACTCGGCCCCGGCCTATGGTCTGGACGACTTCAACAGTTGCGTCGCACACGGCCTCAAGTACGACGAGATTCTCAACCCGGTGCAGGGCAACGGCGCGTATGAGCCAGAGCTGCCGCTGTTTGGCGGCATGAACATCTGGAAGGCGTGCCCGCGCATCCTGGAAGTGCTGGCGCAGAGCGACCGCCTGATGGCCACCAGCCCCATCACCCACAGCTACCCGCACTGCTGGCGCCACAAGACGCCGGTGATCTACCGCGCTGCGGCCCAGTGGTTTGTGCGCATGGACGAAGGCCCGGGCGTGTTCACCAAGGACAAGGCCCCCAAGACCCTGCGCCAACTGGCGCTCGACGCCATTGACGCCACCGCGTTCTACCCCGAAAACGGCAAGGCACGCCTGCGCGACATGATTGCCAACCGGCCCGACTGGTGCATCAGCCGCCAGCGCAGTTGGGGCGTGCCGGTGCCGTTCTTCCTGCACAAGGATTCGGGCGAACTGCATCCGCGCACCATGGAGATCCTGGACCAGGCCGCTGACATCGTCGAGCAAGGCGGCATCGAAGCCTGGAGCCGCGTCACGGTGGAAGATATTCTGGGTGCGGCAGACGCCGCGCACTACACCAAGAGCACCGACATTCTGGAAGTGTGGTTCGACTCCGGCTCCACCTTCGAGCACGTGCTGCGCGGCAGCCACAAGGACGCCTACGCACGCCCCCCGTTCCACGACGCAGGCCCCGAGGCCGACCTGTACCTGGAGGGCCACGACCAGCACCGTGGCTGGTTCCACAGCTCGCTCTTGCTGGGCTGCGCGCTCTACGACCGCGCGCCCTACCGCGGCCTTTTGACGCACGGCTTTGCCACCGACGGCCAGGGCCGCAAGATGAGCAAGAGCCTGGGCAACACGGTCGATCCACAAAGCGTCACCACCAAGATGGGTGCCGAAATCGTGCGCCTGTGGGTGGCCGCCACCGACTACTCGGGCGACCTCAACATCGACGACAAAATCCTGGCGCGCGTGGTCGACACCTACCGGCGCGTGCGCAACACGCTCAAGTTCTTGCTCGCCAATGTGAGCGACTTTGACCCGGCGCGCGACGCTGTGGCCGACGACCAGTTGCTCGAAATCGACCGCTACGCACTGGCGCGCCTGGCGCAGTTGCAGGCCGACATCCTGGCGCATTACAAGGTGTACGAGTTTCACCCGGTGGTTGCCAAGCTGCAGATTTATTGCAGCGAAGACCTGGGGGCGTTTTACCTCGACATCCTCAAGGACCGGCTCTACACCACGGCCCCACATTCGCTGGCGCGGCGCTCGGCGCAAACGGCGCTGTGGCACATCACCCAGGGCATGCTGCGCTGGATGGCACCGTTCCTCTCGTTCACCGCCGAAGAAGCCTGGGCCGTACTCGGTGCCGAGGGCAAGACCCCGGCGCACAGCGCTGCGTCGATCTTCATGGACACCTACGTTGCCGTGGGCACCCCCGACGCCGCCCTGCTGGCCAAGTGGAGCCGCATCCGCGAGATTCGCGAAGCGGTCAACAAGGACATCGAAACCCTGCGCGCTGCCGGTCAGGTGGGCTCGTCGCTGCAAGCCGAGGTCACACTTACCGTACCCGCCGCAGACTACGCGCTGCTGCAAAGCCTGGGAGCCGACCTGAAGTTTGTGTTCATCACCTCGGCCATCCATCTGGTTGCGGGGGACGCCTACACGGCACAGGTGAGCGCGTCGCAGGCTACCAAGTGCGAGCGTTGCTGGCACTACTGCGCCGACATTGGAGCCGACCCCGCCCACCCCACGCTGTGTGGCCGCTGCAGCAGCAACCTGAGCGGGTCCGGCGAAACCCGCAGCGTGGCCTGATGGCGCGCGTTGGCAAGGGCGGCAGCCCGGGGTGGATGCAGTGGCTGGGCCTGGCCTTCATCCTGGTGCTGATCGACCAGTTCACCAAGGTGCTGATCGTGGGCTACTACGCCGAAGGCGGCGGCACGGTGGTGACCAGCTACTTCAACATCGTGCGCATCCATAACCGTGGTGCGGCGTTCTCGTTTCTGGCTGACGCCTCGGGCTGGCAGCGCTGGCTGTTCACCGCGCTGGGTGGCGTGGCCACCGTGCTCATCATCTGGATGCTGCGCTCGCACGCTGGCCAGCGGCTGTTCAGCTTTGCCATGGCCTGCATCCTGGGCGGTGCCGTAGGCAACGTGATCGACCGCCTGCTGTACGGCTACGTGGTGGACTTTCTGCACTTCCACTGGAGCTGGCTCGCACCCCTGTTCCACGGCGGCTACTTCCCCGCCTTCAACGTAGCCGACAGCGCCATCACCGTAGGCGCCACCTGCCTGATCCTGGACGAACTG
>CAIPBW010000301.1 GCA_903863395.1 uncultured beta proteobacterium | reverse complement strand
TCGTCCACTGCAATACCCATCGACTTGCCACCCTGCGTGAGCAGCACGCGGTCCATGGCCTGCAGATTGCGGGACAGGAATCTTTCATTGCTGAACCCCGGCGCCACGGCCGGGTTGCCGGTCAGGCCCCGGAACATGGCCAGCGACAGGGATTCGTAATATCCGCCCTTGAACTCCGCCAGCAGCGGCAGCGCGCGCACCACGCCGTCGCCGTCGGTCACTGGCGCAAAATGCCCCGCCATCGGTGCTACCCGGGCCAGGCGCTCGAGATTGCTGCCGTAGCCACTCCAGGTGAACGCCCCGATGCTGCGGCCATGCAAGTCTTCCTTGGTCATCACCGGCTGGGGCAGGGTACCGGCGACGTAGCCGCCACGGTCATTGGTCAGGTAATAGCCCAGCACCACCGGACGGTTTTCCAGCGATTTGGCAAACAGACCGTCGTAGTCGAGCGCCGGCTGCAATTGGCGCAGCTTCTCGGCAAATCCGCTTTGGTCCTTGAGTTCGTTACGTGCCAACTCGTTGAGCTTGACCAGGCCTGAGCTTTCGTCGGGCTCGGCAAACACAATGTCGAAGCCCACCATGGCAACCTGCTGCTGGGCAAACAGCACGTCCATCATGCGCGCGAGTTTGTCGCGTCCCCAGGGCCAGCGGCCCACTTCGCCCAGGCTCTTTTCGTCCAGGTCCACGATCACGATGCGCTCGTCGAGCGTGCGCGGCATGGTGGCGCGCAGGCGTGCGTCGTAAATCAGATAGTCCAGGCGCTGCAGAACGCCAATGGGCACCAGGTTCGCCGCGTGCAGCAGCGCCAGCACCAGCGGTATCAGGGTGACCGCGATGCGCTGCCAGTGCTTGACCAGGGCCTTCACGTCCTATCACCCTGAAAACGGCCAGTGGCAGGCTGCGTCAAAGCGACACACGCTTTCAGGTCTGCACAAACTGCATTTGTGTGCCGGCCAGCTCGATCACATCACCTGTCTTGAGCGGCATTGGGTCCTTGCCGATGGGTGCGCCGTTGAGTGTGGGGTTGCCGCCGCCCTCGACGTGGTGCACCACAAAGCCGTGCGGACGCCGGGTGATGGCAGCCACCGCCACGCCGGGTTTGCCAATGGTGGTAACCACCTTGGTCAGCGGAACTTCGCGCCCGGCGGCGGCTCCAGACAGGACTTTGATGGCGGCCTGAATGGCAGGTGCCGCCGGGGCAGATGGGGCCGCAAATGCCGGAGCCGCCGGCGCGGGCATGGGAGCCGGCGCTGCAACCGGGCTCGGCGCAGCAGCAGCCGCGCTGGGCATGGCCTTCACAACCATGGTCTTGTCAAAGTCTTCGCCGGCACTGTCGCCGACAAACTTGATGCGGTACTTGCCGATCTCGGCCACGTCGCCGTTTTGCAATTGCTGGCGCTTGATGGCCTTGCCATTGACATAAGTGCCATTGGTGCTGTTGAGGTCCTCAAGAAACACTTCGCCACCCACCATCTGCAGCGCAGCGTGCTCGCCGCTGACGGCCAGGTTGTCAATGACGACGTCGTTGTAAGGCCTACGGCCCAAGGTGGTTTTGTCCTTGGTCAGTTGAACTTCCTTGATCACGACCTCATCGATCGAAACGATCATCTTCGGCATGATCGGCTCCTTTCCCTGTAATTGGTTTCTGCAAAACGCATGTGCTTAACTCTTCCCTAGCAGTCTGGCGATTAAACCGCGCTTTTCGACGCGCCCCAGCGCCTGCGCCAGGATCACCGAAATGTTGTCACGCCCGCCATTGGTGTTGGCTGCATCCACCAACTCGCTGGCCACCTTCTCCAAGCCGACACCGGACGCAATGATTCTAGCGATGGCGGGGTCATCGACCATGTCCGAGAGCCCATCCGAGCACAGCAGGTACACGTCGCCCACTTCCACCGTGTGCTCGTTGACTTCCAACTCGACGGCTTCTTCCACACCCAAGGCGCGCGTCACCAGGTTCTTGATCGGTGAGTTGACCGCCTGCTCCTGCGAGATCAGCCCGGCGTCAATCTGTTCCTGCAGCAAGGAGTGGTCCTTGGTGATTTGTTCCAGCGCACCGGCGCGCCAGCGGTAGCAGCGCGAATCTCCGATGTGCCCGACCAACAGCTTGTCGCCCCGGAAAACGCCCATCACCAGGGTGGTTCCCATGCCCGCATACTGGGTGTTGTTGGTGGCCGCGTTGAAGATCGAGAGGTTGGCATTGGAGGCACAGATTTCCATGGCGCGGCGCACTTCCCGCAGCAGCGCATCGCGCCCGGCTTCGAGCAACCAGCGGCTCAACTCCGACTTGATAAAGGCGGTTGCCATGCCGCTGGCGATTTCGCCGGCGTTGTAGCCGCCCATCCCGTCGGCCAGCACCACCATGGCGGTACCTTCGTCGAACACGACCGAGTCTTCATTGTTCTGGCGCGCACGCCCGGGATCGGATTTGGCACAAAAGTGGTAATTCATGAAGGTGTCAAATCTCGATATCGGTCGCGTTGTCCGAGTTGGGCGCAATGCCCGGCAACGGCTGAACAGCGGTTTTTTCAAAGTCGCCCGACAGCGGCGCGTGGCCGGAATCAAAAGCAACGGTCTTTTCGCTTTGCGCCGGACTTAACGGCACGCTGCCGGTGTTGCTGTAGGACAGCGGGGCCATGCCAGAGGTAGTGATGCCCATGGCGCTGCGCAGGTCGGCGGCGAACTGGTCGCCGTCCTGGTAGCGGGTTTCGGGGCGCTTGGAGAGAGCCAGCGCCACCACATCGGCCAGCGAGTCGGCCAATTCGGGGCGAATCACCCGGATGTCGGGCGCTTCCTCGTTGGCAATCTTGTACATCAGCTCGGCCATGGAGTCACCCCGAAACGGCAACACCCCGGCCAGCAGTTGAAACAGCATCACGCCCAGTGAATACAGGTCCGACCTGCCATCGACCTTCTTGCCCGCGAGTTGCTCGGGCGACATGAAGCTGGGCGTGCCCAGCACCAAGCCGGTTTTGGTCTTGCTCGAATCGGTGATGCGGGCGATGCCAAAGTCGGTCACCTTGACGGTGTCGCTGTCGCGCTCGTACATGATGTTGGCCGGCTTGATGTCGCGGTGCACCACGTGCTGGCGGTGCGCGTAGGCCAGCGCCTCGGCCACCCGGGCCACAATGCTGGCCACCAGCGGCACCGGCAGCAGGTTGTCGGCCTTGCAATGGTCGGCCAGGTCGCGGCCCTTGAGGAACTCCATGGCGATGTAGGCCAGGTCGTGCTCTTCGCCCGCGTCAAAGATGGTGACAATGTTCTGGTGCTGCAAGCGCCCCGCGGTTTCGGCTTCGCGGAAAAAGCGTTCGCGTGCGTCCACCAGGTCTTCGCCCGAAAACTCCTGGCTCAGCGCCATGGTCTTGATGGCCACCACGCGCCCGATCTTGGGGTCTTTGCCCAGATAGACCACGCCCATGGCACCCTTGCCCAATTCCTTCTCGACCTGGTAGCGTCCGAGCATGGGCTTTTCCACGGCACCGCCGTCGAGCAGCATGGTGCCACCCGGATGCGTAGCACCGCCGCCGAGCATCACGGTCTCGGACAGGTTCTTGGCGCGGCTGAGCTTGGTCTTGACGTCCTTGTAGTCCGGGTCAAACGCCGCCATGTGCTGGTACACCGCCTCGGCCTTGTTGAACTGGCGCTTGCGCTCAAAGTCCATCGCCAGACTGTAGAGGTTGCCCATCACAGCCTCGCCCATGGGCACGCGGCGGAAGCGGTCAAACGCCATGTCGAGCTGCCCCTGGCCTTGCAGCGCCAGACCCATCATGCGGTTGGTCTCGGCCGATTCTTCGTCCGATTTGACCTTGCCCGCTTCGGTCATGAGGAAGCGCTTGGTGGTCAGCGCCAGATGCCCGATCAGCAGCACCGCCGCCGGAAACACCAGTTGCAGCCAGGTGGCCGCTGCCGAAAGCATGCCAAATTCCACCCCAAGCAACGTGATAAACAGCCCCAAAGTCACGACCGCAGCCACGGCTGCTGACAGGCGTGGCAGGACCACAATCACATACAGCGCCACCAGTACCAACACCGCAAGGGTGGCCCACACGCCCCACGCAGGCTGGACGATGAAATGCTCGTTGAGAATGCTCGACGTGATGTGCGCCAGCGCCTGCGCGGGCGTCAAAGCCGGGTTGCCCGGAACCGCGTACTGAATGCCCACACCCGCCGCCGTCGCACCGATGATCACAATCTTGTCGGCGTACTTGGACGCCGGTATCTTGTCGGTGAGCACGTCGTAGAGCGAATCCTGGGCGAAGGCGGGCTTTCCTTCATGGCCCTTATAGAACTGCGGCAGCATGGCGGCAGACTCGTCGGTCTTGATGCGCAGCTTGCCGATCTGCACCGACTCGCCCGGGTTGAGGTGGATGTCGGCGGGCGTGAGGTTCAGGCTGTTGACGGCTGCGAGCAAGGCCATCGACGGAACCGCCTTGCCAAAGTAGTTGACCAGCAGAGGCTCCGAGCGCACTGCGCCGTCGGGCTCGTAAATCTGGTTCAGGTGGCCGATGCCAAAGGCCGCCGTTCCCAGCGACTCAATCGGTTGCTGCCCGCGCAGGGCCGGGACCGAGTAACCACCGGCATCTTCCAAAGCGCTCTTGAGCGCATAGGGCGGCAGCGGCTTGTCAGGCTTGCCCAGTGGTTCACCCAGAACAAACACCGAAGGCAGCAGCACATTGCCTGCACTTTGCACGCTCTTGCTCAGCACTGCGTCGGTGTCGAGCGCGGCTTCGGCCTCGGTAATAAGCTGGCCCACCGCTTCACCCTGCGCGCCGCCCGCCAAGGCGTCGCGGATTTTGTGGATGAACGCCAGCCCCGGATCGACCTGGGGTTCGAAGAAGAAGGTGGTGTAAACGATCGTCTTGGCTTTGGCTGCGGCCAGTTTGTCAATCAGCCGGGCATGGATGTCACGCGGCCAGGGCCAGCGCCCGAGGTTGGCAATGCTCTGGTCGTCGATGGCGATAACGGCGATGCGGTCAGACGGCTGGCGCGCCGTGCTGGTGCTGCCATAGTCGTAAAAGCGCCGCTCCAGGGTGCCGATGGCATCGGTCGAGCTCTGCAGCACCAGCGTCGCCAGGACGATGGCCACCCCGGCAAACCAATCGGCACGCCAGAACGAAGCGACTTTAGAGAACGATTTCGCCAATGAAGACCCCTAGACCTTGAGCTGAAAGTTGTCACAAGACACCGCATGCAGCGGTCCACGCTTTCAAGCAAAAGGCCCAAGCGCCAGGCAACGTTAGCAGATGCCGTTAGCCCCGACAAGGGACTATTTCACAAAATTGTGACAATCGTTAACTGACGGAATCACCCTGATGGCGCTTTTGCAGGGCTTTCCCAAGTGCCACCACCAGCACCGCACCCAGCGTCGCGCCAGCGTAGTGGAGCCAGTGGTTGTGGGCTGCAAAGTCTTGCAGCGCCACGTCGCTGACAATGGTTTCGCCGCCCACCCAGCCGATCAGCGCAGCGCCCAGCATCACGATGATGGGGAAGCGCTCCATCAGCTTGATCATCAGGGTGCTGCCAAAAATCACCAGCGGAATGCTGATGGCCAGGCCCAGCATCAGCAGCGTGGTGCTGCCCTTGGCTGCGGCGGCAACGGCAATTACGTTGTCCAGACTCATCACCAGATCGGCAATCAGAATGGTACGCACTGCGGCCATCATGCTGCCCACTTCCTTGGACTCACCCTCGCCCGCGTCGTCCTCACTCAGAAGCTGCACGCCAATCCACAGCAGCAACAAGCCGCCGAGCACCTGCAGATACGACAACTGCAACAGCTTGGCCGCCACCACTGTGAGACCAATACGCAATACCACCGCCGCACCTGAGCCGAGCAGAATCGCCTTTTTTTGCTGGGATGGCGGCAGCGAGCGCGCGGCCAGTGCAATCACCACGGCGTTGTCGCCCGACAGGATGATGTTGATCCAGATGATCTTGAGCAGCCCAATCCAGAAGTCTGCGCTTTGCACCAGTTCCATCTGCCAATTCTCCAGGTCGTAAATAAAAAAAGCGCCCCAACAGCAAGTTCG
Source organism: uncultured beta proteobacterium (assembly GCA_903863395.1). Taxonomy (GTDB): domain Bacteria; phylum Pseudomonadota; class Gammaproteobacteria; order Burkholderiales; family Burkholderiaceae_C; genus Allorhodoferax. Next base: position 3,205 of record CAIPBW010000301.1, on the reverse strand, counting down.
GAGCGCTTCTCAGTGAAGCCCTGTCACGCCAGTGCGCGCGCCCTGCGGGTTGCTCGCAGGGGGGATTCTCGCAGCTTTTAGAGCAGTGCCTTGAGCAGGCGGCCCATTTCTGACGGATCGCGCGTTACCTTGAAGCCGCACTCTTCCATCACGGCCAGCTTGGCATCGGCGGTGTCGCCACCACCGGAAATCAGCGCGCCGGCGTGGCCCATGCGCTTGCCTGCGGGTGCGGTCACGCCAGCGATGAAGCCGACAATGGGTTTCTTCATGTTGGCCTTGCACCAGCGTGCGGCCTCGGCTTCGTCGGGGCCACCGATTTCGCCGATCATGATGACGGCATCGGTATCGGGGTCGTCATTGAAGGCACGCATCACGTCGATGTGCTTCAAGCCATTGATCGGGTCGCCACCAATGCCAACCGCGCTGGACTGGCCCAGACCGATTTCGGTCAATTGCGCCACGGCTTCGTAGGTCAGCGTGCCGGAGCGGCTGACCACGCCAATGCGGCCCTTGCGGTGGATGTGACCGGGCATGATGCCGATCTTGATTTCGTCGGGCGTAATCAGCCCGGGGCAGTTGGGGCCGAGCAGCAGCGTCTTCTTGCCGCCAGCAGCTTCCTTGGCGCGCATGCGGTTGCGCACTTCGAGCATGTCACGCACCGGAATGCCTTCGGTAATGCAGATCGCCAGATCCAGATCCGCTTCCACAGCTTCCCAGATGGCAGCAGCAGCGCCTGCGGGCGGAACGTAAATCACCGAAACGGTGGCACCGGTTTCGCTGGCGGCTTCCCTGACCGACGAAAAAATCGGAATATTGAAAATCGACTCGCCCGCCTTCTTGGGGTTCACGCCGGCCACAAAGCAATTCTTGCCGTTGGCGTATTCCTGGCACTTTTCAGTATGGAACTGACCCGTCTTGCCGGTGATACCCTGGGTGATGACTTTGGTGTCTTTATTGATAAAAATGGACATGAAATTCTCCTAAAGTCTCACGCGTTCACCGCTTTTACTGCTGCCTTGGCAGCCTCTGCCATGGTGTCGACCGCAATGATCGGCAGGCCGCTTTCCTTGAGCATCTTCTTGCCCAGGTCTTCGTTGGTGCCCTTCATGCGCACCACCAGCGGAACGTTGAGGTTGGTCGCCTTGCAGGCGGCGATGATGCCGGTGGCGATGGTGTCGCACTTCATGATGCCGCCAAAGATGTTGACCAGAATGGCCTTGACCTTGGGGTTCTTGAGCATGATCTTGAAGGCTTCGGTCACCTTCTCGGGGGTGGCACCGCCACCCACGTCGAGGAAGTTGGCGGGCTCTGCGCCAAACAGCTTGATGGTGTCCATGGTGGCCATGGCCAGGCCTGCGCCGTTGACCAGGCAACCGATATTGCCGTCCAGGCTGATGTAGGCCAGATCGAACTTGCTGGCTTCCACTTCGGCCGGATCTTCTTCGTCCAGGTCGCGGCAGGCCACGATTTCGGGGTGGCGGAACAGGGCGTTGGCGTCAAAGTTGAACTTGGCGTCAAGCGCGCGGATGGTGCCGTTGCCTTCGAGAATCAGCGGGTTGATTTCCACCAGCGAGGCGTCGGTGTCCATGTAGCACTTGTAGACCTTTTGCAGCACATCCACGGCCTGCGCGGTCGAGCCAGCGGGCACGCCGATAGCATCCGCCAGCATCTTGGCCTGCGCGTCGGTCAAGCCGGTGGCCGGATCGACGATTTCGGTGATGATCTTTTCGGGCGTGTCGTGTGCCACGCCTTCGATGTCCATGCCGCCTTCGCTGGAGACGATCATGGCCACGCGTTGCGAGGCACGGTCGGTCACGGCAGAGACGTAGTATTCCTTCTTGATGTCGGCACCGTCTTCAATCAGCAGGCGACGCACCTTTTGGCCCAGCGGGCCGGTCTGGTGGGTGACCAGTTGCATGCCCAGAATTTCACTGGCGAGCTTTTTGACCTCGTCGATAGAGCGTGCCAGCTTGACGCCACCGCCCTTGCCACGGCCACCCGCGTGGATCTGGGCCTTGACCACCCACACCGGGCCGCCAAGTTTTTGGGCAGCTTCCACTGCCTCCTGAACTGTAAATGCGGGGATGCCGCGAGGCACCGGCACACCGAATTGGCGCAAGATTTCCTTGCCTTGGTACTCGTGAATTTTCATGACGATTCTTTGTGAGCTGAACAATCTTCACCGCACAGCAACCGCTCAGATTTGCGGGCACGGCACTGGATACAACAACCGGAGAATGTATCATGCGGCGACGCGTCAAACTTTTACCAGTCTTACAAGCCCACGGGTTTGCCCACACGCATGAAAAGAATATTTATCGATGGTGAAGCCGGCACCACCGGCTTGCAGATTCGCGAGCGCCTGCAGGCCACCGCCGACGTCGAGGTGATCCGCATTGACCCCAGTCTGCGCAAGGATGTGCAGGCCAAACGCGCCCTCATGGCCAGCGCCGACCTGGTGGTGCTGTGCCTGCACGATGACGCGGCGCTCGAATCCGTGGCGCTGATTGACCAGATCGGCCAAAGCGGGCCTGCCCCCAAGATCATCGACGCCTCCACAGCACACCGCACCGCGCCAGGCTGGGTCTATGGATTTCCCGAACTCTGCAGTGGCCAACGCCAGGCCGTGGCCCAGGCGCAGCGGGTTGCCAACCCGGGCTGCTACGCCACCGGTGCCATCGCCCTGATCCGCCCACTGGTTGACGCCGGACTTCTACCAGCCGATTTTCCGGTATGCCTGCCTTCCATCAGCGGCTACTCGGGTGGCGGGCGCACCATGATCGAAGCCTATGAGAGCGGTCAGGCACCGCCGATGGAGCTGTACGCCTTGGGCCTCAAGCACAAGCACATCCCCGAAATCATGCGCTACACCGGCCTGACGCGCCGCCCCCTGTTTGTGCCCTCGGTGGGCAACTTTGCCCAAGGCATGCTGGTGCAGTTCCCGCTGCACCTGGACACTTTGCCGGGCAAACCCAGCGCCCAAGACCTGCACGCCGCGCTCGATCGCCATTACGCGGGCAGCACCTGGGTCACAGTAGAAAGCGCCACAGCCGACGCCAAGCTTGACGCGGTGGCGCTGGCGGGCTCGGACAAGATGGAACTGCGCGTCTTTGCCAACGACGCTGCCAAGGACGGCTTTGCCCACGCCGTGCTGGTGGCGCGCCTGGACAACCTGGGCAAGGGCGCCAGCGGCGCGGCGGTACAG
>CAIPBW010000300.1 GCA_903863395.1 uncultured beta proteobacterium | reverse complement strand
CCTTCACCTCGCTGCTCAATCTGGAGGCGCGCGGCGTAAAGGCCGAGGACGTGGTGGTGCTGCCCTACCCCGACAACGGCGTCAAGCTCTATGGCAACGCCATCATCGTCTCGCCCAAGCTGCTCAAGGACAACCCCGCTGTAGTCAAAGCCTTTTTGCTGGCATTCACCAAGGGCGTCAAGGACGTTCTGGCCAACCCCGGCGCGGCCATTGCCGACGTGAAGGCACGCGACGGCATCATCAACGTCGAGTTGGAAACCCGCCGGCTCAAGCTGGCCATTGACACCGTGGTCAACAGCCCCAATGCGCGCGCCGAAGGCTTTGGCCAGGTCAACCCGCCGCGCCTGTCGCTGATGGCCAGCCAGGTGTCTGACGCCTTTGCCACCAAGACCCGTGTCAACCCGGACGCGGTGTGGAGCAGCGCCTTCTTGCCGACCAAGGCCGAACTGGCAATCCTGCCCAAGAAATAATGCAAACTGCCACCCCCTGGTTTGTCGATTTTGAAGACGTATGGCTGGCCTACAACGAGGCCTTGCTGCGTGAGAACCACTTTGCGGTGGAGGCCATCGACCTGAAAGTGCGCCAGGGTGAGTTCATTGCCATAGTCGGCCCTTCAGGCTGCGGCAAATCGACCTTCATGAAGCTGGCCACCGGGCTCAAGATGCCCTCCATGGGCAAGATCCGCATCGACGGCAAGCCCGTGACCGGCCCGGTCAAGATCACCGGCATGGCGTTTCAGGCACCCTCGCTGCTGCCCTGGCGCACCACCGTGGACAACGTGCTGCTGCCGCTGGAAATTGTGGAGCCCTACCGCAGCAACTTCAAGGCGCAACGGCGCCAGTACGTCGAGCGCGCGCGCCACCTGCTGCAAAAGGTGGGATTGGGCGGCTACGAGGACAAGTTTCCCTGGCAACTCTCGGGCGGCATGCAGCAGCGCGCCAGCATCTGCCGTGCCCTGATCCACGAGCCCAAGATGCTGCTGCTGGATGAACCTTTTGGTGCGCTCGACGCCTTCACGCGCGAAGAGCTGTGGTGCATTCTGCGCGACCTCTGGACCGAGCAGCAATTCAACGTCATCCTGGTCACGCATGACTTGCGCGAATCGGTGTTCCTGGCCGACACGGTGTATGTGATGAGCAAGAGCCCGGGGCGTTTTGTGGTCAAGCGCAGCATCGACCTGCCGCGCCCGCGCGACCTGGAACTGACCTACACCAAGGAATTCACCGACATGGTGCACGATCTGCGTGGCCATATTGGTGCCATGCGTCAAGTCAGCGCATCCACCCCGACCCAGGCTACCCCATGAACAAGAAACAAGTTGAACTCTGGTCGCCCTGGATTCTGCTGGTGACCGTCATCATCCTGTGGCAACTGGTGTGCTCGGCCTTTAACGTCTCGGAGTTCATCTTCCCCAGCCCGTACCGCATCTGGAGCCAGTTTCTGGAGTTCAAGGTGATCATCGCCGGCCATGCCTGGCGCACCTTCTGGGTCACCATGACCGGTTTTGGCATCGCCATCGTAGTCGGCGTGCTGCTGGGCTTTGTGATTGGCAGCTCGCGCCTGGCCTACGCCGCGGTCTATCCGCTCATGACCGCCTTCAACGCCCTGCCCAAGGCCGCCTTTGTGCCGATTCTGGTGGTCTGGTTTGGCATCGGTGCCGGGCCTGCCATCCTGACGGCGTTTCTGATCAGCTTCTTTCCGATCATGGTCAACATCGCCACCGGCCTGGCTACGCTGGAGCCCGAGCTTGAAGACGTGCTGCGCGTGCTTGGTGCGCGCCGCTGGGACGTGCTGGTCAAGGTCGGGCTGCCGCGTTCAATGCCATATTTCTATGGCTCACTCAAGGTGGCCATCACGCTGGCGTTTGTGGGCACCACCGTCTCGGAGATGACCGCCGCCAACGAAGGCATTGGCTACCTGCTGATTTCGGCCGGCTCGGCGATGCAGATGGGCCTGGCCTTTGCCGGCTTGGTGGTGGTGGGCGCGATGGCGATGGTGATGTACGAGCTCTTTAGCGTAATCGAGCGCCACACCACCGCCTGGGCGCACCGCGGTTCGCACAACGGCTGAAGCAGT
>CAIPBW010000299.1 GCA_903863395.1 uncultured beta proteobacterium | reverse complement strand
GGATGCGGGAGCTTGCGCTTGCGGAGTTTGGGTGCATCGAGTTTCACGCGGTCGCAGAGGGCGAGAACGAAGTGGCGCTTTCCTACTGGCCCGATGTTGAGAGCATCCGGGCTTGGCGCGCGCACCCGGAGCACGTCCAGGCGCAGCGCCTGGGCAAGGAGCGGTGGTATGAGAGCTACAGTGTCGAGGTGGCAACTGTTGACCGGAAATACGGGGGTACGGGTTAACCCTTGGCATGGGTCTGACCCGCCAAACCACCAGCTTGGCAACTTGGTTTCCACTTTGTATCGTTTTGTGTCAGCAATTTAGCCAATTCACCCTCGGTTGAGCCGCCGTCATCGGCCAAGTTGTTGAATGCATTGACTATTTCTCTTTGGCCCGGGATTTGCGTAAAGCAGTACCGATTAGCCGATTGGGTCGGTCGCGCGCCGACGTTCAAGCATAAGAGGAGACGTAGTCATGACCATGGAAAATCTCATTTCACTGGAGACTGATGCCAGCATTGATGCGGCCGCCAAGCGCCTGTCAATGTCGCGACGTGAGCTTCTGCAGTTCTGCGCCGCGTTGGCAACAACGCTGGGTCTGCCCCAGGGGGCGGACGCAGCCATTGCCCAGGCGGTGGCCGCCAAGCAGCGGCCCAGCGTGATCTGGCTGCATTTCCAGGAGTGCACCGGTTGCACCGAATCGCTGTTGCGGGCCGAGCACCCCACGCTGGAAAAGCTGATTCTGGACGTGATCTCGCTCGACTACCACGAGACTCTGTTTGCGGCGGCGGGCCACCAGGTCGAGGCGGCGCGCAAGCAGGCCATGGAAAAGCACAAGGGCAAATACGTGCTGGTGGTCGAAGGTGCCATTCCCACCAAGGACGGCGGCATCTATTGCAAGATCGGCGGCAAGACCGCGATTGAGCTGGTCAAGGAATGCGCTGCCGACGCCGCCGCCGTGATTGCCATTGGCTCCTGCGCCTCCTGGGGCGGCATGCCCTCTACCGACCCCAACCCCACGGGCGCTTCCAGCGTCGCGCAGGTGCTGGGCAAGCCGGTGGTCACCATCCCCGGCTGCCCGCCCAACCCGTACAACTTCCTCTCGACCGTGGTCCATTTCCTGACCTTTGGCGCGCTGCCGGCGGTGGACAAGCTGGGCCGACCCAAGTTTGCCTATTCGCGCCTGATTCACGAAAACTGCGAGCGCCGCGCCCACTTTGACGCCGGGCGCTTTGCCATGGAGTTTGGTGACGACGGGCACCGCCAGGGCTTCTGCCTGTACAAGCTGGGCTGCAAAGGGCCGGAGACCTATGCCAACTGCTCCGTGGTGCTGTTTGGCGACGCGGGCGCGGGCACCTGGCCGGTGGGTTGCGGCCACCCGTGCATCGGTTGCACCGAGCAGGGCGTGGGCTTCCAAAAACCCATTCATTCGCTGGCCAAGCTCAAGAACCTGGAGCCCGGTGCCTTCCTGCCACGCATTGTGGAAGACAAGGGCGTAGGGGCCTCTCTGGGTGCTGCTGCCGTGCTGGCCGCCGTGGCCGGGGTAGCGGTGGGCGCAGGCGCAAAATTGACCAAGAATCTGGGGCTGTCGCACCAGGCCGAGGAGATGGAGAAGGCAAAGAGCGGCCACACCAGCAGCAAATCCACGGAGGTTTGACATGGCCAACAGACGTGACTTTATAAGGGGCTGCCTGGCCGGCGGCGGTGCCGCTGCGGCGGCGCTGGTGCCCGAGGCCGCTGGCGCACGCGACAACCTGAAAAACCCGCCCGACGCGTTGGGCCTGCTGTACGACTCCACGCTGTGCGTGGGCTGCCAGGCTTGCGTGGCAGCGTGCAAGCGGGTGAATGAAAACCCGGCCGAGTTCCGCACCCTGGACAAGCTCTGGGATTCGCCGCTCGACACCACTGGCCACACGTTCAACGTGATCAAGGTATTCAGCAGCGGCACCGGCGAGACCAAGAACGCCGAGGAAAACGGCTTTGCGTTCATGAAGACCTCGTGCATGCACTGCGCCGACCCGTCGTGCGTATCGGCCTGCCCGGTGTCGGCAATGCAAAAGAACCCGGTGACCGGCATCGTCACCTACGACCCCGACGCCTGCTTCGGTTGCCGCTACTGCGTGGCCGCCTGCGCGTTTGGCATTCCCAAGTACCAATACGATTCGCCCACCGGGCGCATTGGCAAGTGCGAGCTTTGCAACCACCGCCACAAGGACGGTCACTACTCGGCCTGCGCCGAGGTCTGCCCCACCGGTGCCACGCTGTTTGGCCGCACCTCGGATCTGCTGGTGGAAGCCAAGCGCCGTCTGGCCATCAAGCCGGGCGACACCACCAAGATCCCGCGCGGACGCCTGCCCTACAGCGACGCCGCTGCCGAGAAGGCCGCCACCTGGCGCAAGGAGCCCGACCAGCGCTACGAGGCGCAAGTAGGCCCGTACCTGCAGCACGTCTATGGCGAAACCGAATACGGCGGCACCCAGGTGCTCAAGATCGCTTCCGTCAACTTCGAGAAGCTGGGCATGCCCGATCTGCCACCGGTGTCGTCGGCGTCCAAGTCCGAAACCATTCAACACACCCTGTACCAGGGAATGATCATGCCGCTGGCGCTGTTTGGTGCCATGACCTGGGTGGCCAAGCGCAATGTGGTGGCCGATGACGATCAATCCGAAGGGGGCCAGCCATGAGCTCACACGCACAGCCCGCCCCGCTGGGGGGCAAACTGCTCAACCCCACCACCTTGGTGTGTGGTTTCATGATCGCCGCCATGCTGGCGGTGCTGCTCACGCGCTTTGTCTTTGGACTGGGCGCGGTCACCAACCTCAACGACGGCTACCCCTGGGGGCTGTGGGTGGTGGTGGACGTGCTGATCGGCTCGGCCTTTGCCTGCGGCGGCTTCTCGGTGGCGATGCTGGTGTACATCTTCAACAAGGGCGTGTACCACCCGCTGGTGCGCCCGGCGTTGCTGACCAGCCTGTTTGGCTACACACTGGCCGGCGTGGGGGTGATCTTTGACCTGGGCCGGTACTGGAACTTCTGGCACATCTTGTGGCCCGGCTACGGCAACCTCAACTCGGCCCTGTTTGAAACGGCAACCTGTATTTCGGTCTACATCCTGGTGATGTGGGTTGAGTTCTCGCCAGTGTTCATGGAAAAGTGGGGCCTGGGCGTTGCCAAGAAGAAGCTCAACAAGGTGCTGTACGTGTTCATCGCCTTGGGAACTGTGCTGCCGATGATGCACCAGTCGTCCATCGGAACGCTACTGGTGTTGATGGGCTCGCAGGTCAACGCGCTCTGGCAAACCCCGATGGTGCCGCTGCTCTACTTGCTCACGGCCATCATCATGGGCTATGCCGTGGTCTTGTTTGAGGCCTGCCTGGCTTCGGCCGCCGAGCGGCGCAAGATCGAGGTGCACATGCTCCAACCCATGTCCAAGGTGATGCTCGGGCTACTGGCCGCCTACTTGGTGGTGCGCGTGGCCGACCTGCTGGTGCGCGGTGCGCTCGGCCAGGCCTTTGCCTTCAATCTGGCGGCGCTGTTCTTCTGGTTCGAAATGATTTTGTTCGTGCTGCCGTTTGCGCTGATTGGCTCGATCGAGAAGCGGCGCGACCCGTCGCGCCTGTTCCTCGCCGGCGTGGCGCTGATGCTGGGCGGCTCGGTGCTGCGCCTCAACGGCTACCTGATTGGCTACGACACCGGTCCGGGCTGGAGCTACTTCCCGTCGCTGTCGGAGCTGATCGTCACTTTGGGCATGTTCGCCACCGAAGTGATTGGCTACATCATCATCACCCGCCGCTTCCCGGTGCTTCCGCGTGAAGCCCAAGCCGCCCACTGAACAATTCGAGAGACAAGGAGACCAAAATGTCACAACGTATCACCATTGATCCAGTCACCCGTATTGAGGGCCATCTGCGTGTCGACGTCGAAATCGATGGCGGCCGTGTCAAAAAGGCCTGGGCGTCGGGGCAAATGTGGCGTGGCGTGGAAACCATTTTGCTCGGGCGCGACCCGCGCGACGCCTGGGCCATCACCCAGCGCATCTGCGGCGTGTGCACCACGGTGCATGCGATGGCCTCGGTGCGTGCGGTGGAAAACGCCTTGCAACTCGAAATTCCGGTCAACGCCCAGTACATCCGCAACATGATCATGCTGGCGCACGCGGTGCATGACCATATCGTCCACTTCTACCACCTCTCGGCGCTCGATTGGGTGGACGTGGTCTCGGCCCTCAAGGCCGACCCCGACAAGACCGCCAGCCTGGCGCAAAGTTTGTCAAGCTGGAGCGGCAACAGCAAGGCCGAGTTTCGCAAGGTGCAAGAGCGCCTCAAGGGCTTTGTCGGCACCGGTCAGTTGGGCATCTTCACCAACGGCTACTGGGGCCACCCGGCGATGAAGCTCACGCCCGAAGTCAATCTGCTGGCGGTATCGCACTACCTGCAGGCGCTTGAAGTGCAGCGCTACGCCAGCAAGATCGTCTCCATCCTGGGGTCCAAGTCGCCGCACATCCAGAACGTCGCCGTGGGCGGTGTGTCCAACGCGCTGTCAACCGATTCGCAGTCGGTGCTGACCATGGAGCGCTTGCTTGCGGTCAAGGAGTGGATGCTCAAGCTCGACGACTTTGTCAAGAACGTGTACCTGATCGACGTGGCCGCCATTGGCGCGTTCTACGCCGACTGGACCAAGGTCGGCCGCGGCATTACCGACTACCTGAGCGTGCCTGACATTCCGCTGGACGGCAAGGGAACCACCTTTGCCCTGCCCGGCGGCTACATTGAAGGCGGCAAGCTCGAAAGCTTCAAGGCGATCAAGACCTTTGGCGACAAGTATTTTGTGGATGGTGTGTCCGAAGGCATCAAGCACTCCTGGTACAACTACAAGGAAGGCGACGCCAAGTCGCTGCACCCCTACAAGGGCGAGACCGTGCCCAAGTACACCGACTTCCAGGACGACGGCAAATACTCCTGGCTCAAGGCCCCCACGTTCTATGGCAAGCCGATGCAGGTCGGGCCACTGGCACGCGTGCTCAACATGCTTGCAGCCGGGCACGAACCCACCAAGCTCTACGCCACCAAGGCGCTCGATCTGGTGTCCACCATTGCCGGTGCCAAGGTCGGGCTCGACGCCATGCACTCCACCATTGGCCGCCACGCCGCACGCGCCGTGGGTTGCGCCGTGCAGTGCGATGAGCTGGTCAAGCAATGGGACTTGCTGCTGGCCAACATGGCCAAGGGCGACCTCAAGACCTTCAACCGGCCCGAGTTCCCCAAGGGCGAGCAAATGGGCGTGGGCTTCCACGAAGCGCCGCGCGGCGTGCTCTCCCACTGGGTGGTCATCAAGGACGGCAAGATTGCCAACTACCAGTGCGTGGTGCCCACCACCTGGAACGCCGCTCCGCGCAACGAGAAAGACCAGCCCGGTGCGTACGAAGCCTGCCTGGTGGACACCCCGGTGGCCGACGCCGAGAAGCCGCTGGAGGTGCTGCGCACGGTGCACTCGTTCGACCCCTGCCTGGCTTGCGCCGTGCACGTCGTTGACAAGGAAAACCATCCCGTCGTGACGGTTACCGCCGTTTGACGTGACGCAAGCTCTATGATGCATGGGGCGCAGCCTGGCTGACGCCCCATTTTCTTTAGGTATCAGCATGCGCGTCGTTGTATTGGGTATCGGCAATATTCTTCTCTCGGATGAGGGCGTGGGTGTGCGTGTGGTGGAGCGGCTGGAGCAGCTCTACCGCTTGCCCCCTGTTGTGGAGGTGATTGACGGCGGCACCTGCGGCATGGAGATGCTCGAGCAGCTTGAAGACCTCGACGCCTTGATCGTGGTGGACTGCGTGCGCTTTGGCAAGCCGCCTGCCACGCCGGTGCTGCTCAAGGGCGAGGACGTTCCGGTGTTCTTCAAGACCAAGCTCTCACCGCACCAGGTCAGCCTCTCCGATGTGCTGGCCAGTCTGGAGTTCACCGACCGCGCGCCCAAGATCACGGCGATCATTGGCATCCAGCCCGCTTCGATGGAGCTGGGCATGGAGCTGACTGCGGGCGTGTTGGCGCGCGTGGATGAACTGGTGGCGATGGCCGTGGCCGAGCTTGCGGCTGTGGGCTGCCACGCGGAGCCACGCTGATGTGCCTGTCGATCCCCAAGCAGGTGGTGGAGTGCGAAAGCGGGGGCGACTTTGCCTGGGTCGAACGCGCCGGTGCGCGTGAGCGCGTCAACATGATGCTCATTGGCGAGCAGCCGGTGGGCACCTGGGTGCTCACGCAACTTGGTCTGGCGCGCGAGGTGGTCGAGCCCGAACAACTGGCGCTGATCGAAGAAGCGTTGGTGGCGCTGGCCGCGTCGCTTGATGGCGACTACGACGCGCAGCAGTATTTTCACGACCTCAAGCGGTGACCGAACGCATGCGTCGCCCGGCCATGACGCCGCCTGCGGTTCGCACGGCGCTGGCGCGCGGCGACAACCCTGCAGACTTTTTGCAGCAACACTACCAGCATGTATGGCTTACGCGCATGCACGACATGCCGTTTGTCAACCCGGCGCTGGCCATCGAGACTATCGGCGTTGAGCGCGTGGATGGCGATTGGTTGGGCGTGGTGGTCACGCCCTGGTTTCTCAACCTGTTCCTGGTGTACGGTGGCGGCAGCCTGTGGCGGGACACGTCGGCGGGCCAGCGCAGCCTGGTTACCCTGCCGTGCGGCGTGCTGGAGTTCATTGCCGACGACGACCCCGACATCGGCCTGTACCAATACTGCCCGCTGATTGCACCGGTGAGCGATGTACCCGACATGGCCACGGCGCGCCAAGCCGCGCTGGATGCGCTGCAAGCGGTGCGCACCGTCCCGGTGGTCGAGCCGCCCGAGCAGAGCGCCGCCGCTTGCGCACCCGAAACACCTGCAGCCGCCAAAGCACCAGGCGCGCAGTCGCCACGGCGCGATTTCTTTCGGCGCTTGGGCGGTCGGGGCTAACCCGATGTCGCAAGCGCCCGGTTTGCAGCAGAATGCAGTCCATACAAGCAATTTAAGGAGATAGGCTCATGTGTCTGGCCATACCGGCGCAGGTAGTGGAATTGCGCGACGGCGACAGTGCGGTGGTCGATCTGGCTGGCGTGCGCAAGGAAATCTCGCTCTCACTGGTCGAAGGCGTTGCTGTGGGTGACTATGTCATCGTCCACGTGGGCTACGCACTGAGCAAGCTCGACGCCGACGAGGCGCAGCGCACGCTGGAGCTGTTTGCGCAAATCGACGCTCCCACCCCGGCCTGACGACGCCAGCCATGAAGTTCATCGACGAATTTCGCGATGGTGACGTGGCGCGTGGTCTGGCCACGGTGATTGCCAAAGAGGCGCGCACCGACCGGCGCTATCACTTCATGGAGTTTTGCGGCGGCCACACCCATGCGATCTCGCGCTACGGTATTTCCGACCTGCTGCCCGAGCAGGTGAAGATGATTCACGGCCCGGGCTGCCCGGTGTGCGTGCTGCCGATCGGTCGTGTCGATCAAGCCATCCGGCTGGCGCTGGACGAGGGCGTCACGCTGTGCACCTATGGCGACTGCCTGCGCGTGCCCGCCTCCGATAGCCTTTCGCTGCTCAAGGCCAAGGCGCGCGGTGGCGACATCCGCATGGTCTACTCCAGTGCCGACGCCGTGGCACTGGCGCAAAAGCTGCCTGACAAGCAAGTGGTGTTCTTTGCCATCGGCTTTGAGACCACCACGCCGCCCACAGCGGTGGCCATCAAGCAGGCGGCGGCGCTGGGGCTGAAGAATTTTTCGGTGCTGTGTTGCCATGTGCTCACGCCCTCGGCCATCTCCAGCATTCTGGAGTCGCCCGAGGTGCGCCAGTGGGGCACGGTGCCGCTTGACGGCTTCATTGGCCCGGCGCACGTTTCCACCATCATCGGCAGCCAGCCCTACGAGTTTTTTGCCCAGGAGTACCGCAAGCCCGTGGTGATTGCCGGCTTTGAGCCGCTGGACGTGATGCAGGCCATCCGCATGCTGGTGCGCCAGGTCAACGAGGGCCGCGCCGAGGTGGAAAACGAGTTCTCGCGTGCCGTGAGCCGCGAGGGCAACCGCAAGGCGCAGCAACTGGTGGCCGATGTGTTCGAGCTGCGCAAGAGCTTTGAGTGGCGCGGCCTCAACGTGCTGCCCTACTCGGCGCTGCGCATTCGCCAGGAGTACGCGCAGTTTGACGCCGAAGCGCGTTTCAGCGTGGACTACCGCGCCGTGGCCGACCACAAGGCGTGCGAGTGCGGGGCCATTTTGCGCGGCGTGAAGAACCCGCGCGACTGCAAACTGTTCGGTTCGGTGTGCACGCCCGAAAACCCGGTGGGTTCGTGCATGGTTTCGTCCGAGGGCGCGTGTGCCGCCCACTTCACTTATGGGCGGTACAAGGATGTCTGAAGTTCGCAAGGGCTATGTGCGGCCGCTCGATATCCGGCGCGGTCAGGTAGACATGGCGCATGGTTCGGGCGGACGCGCCATGGCGCAACTGATCGAAGAATTGTTTGCGCGCCACCTCGGCAACGAGTGGCTGGCGCAGGGCGACGACGGCGCGCTGCTGCCCGCACCCGGTGGTGGCCGCCTGGTGATGGCCACCGACAGCCATGTGGTCTCGCCGCTGTTCTTTCCGGGCGGTGACATCGGCTGCCTGTCGGTGCACGGCACCATCAACGATGTGGCCGTGATGGGGGCCAAGCCGCTGTGGCTGTCGGCGGCGTTCATTCTGGAAGAGGGATTCAGCCTGGCCGATCTGGCGCGCATCGTGCAAAGCATGGCGCAGGCCGCGCGCGAAGCCGGGGTGCCCATCGTCACGGGCGACACCAAGGTGGTTGAGCGCGGCAAGGGCGACGGCGTGTTCATCACCACCACTGGCGTGGGCGTGGTGGCACCCGGCCACGAACTCTCGGGGCGCAACGCGCGCGCGGGCGACGCAATTCTGGTGTCGGGCACGCTTGGCGACCACGGCATGGCGATCATGGCCGAACGCGAAAGCCTGGGCTTTGAGTCGCCCATTGTTTCGGACACCGCCGCCTTGCACGGCCTGATTGCCGCCATGCGTGAGAGCGGGGCAGACTTGCACGTGGTGCGCGACCCCACACGCGGCGGCCTGGCCACCACCTTGAACGAGATTGCGCAGCAGTCGGGCGTGGGCATGATGCTGCAGGAGAAAGCCCTGCCAGTAAAACCGGCGGTGGCTGCGGCCTGCGAGTTTCTGGGCCTCGACCCCCTGTACGTGGCCAACGAGGGCAAACTGCTGGCGATCTGCGCTGCCGCTGACGCGCCCAAACTTCTTGCCGCCATGCAGGCCCACCCGCTGGGCGCGCAGGCCGCCATTGTCGGCACCGTGAACGAAGACGCGCACCACTTTGTGCAAATGACCACCGCGTTTGGCGGGCGGCGCATTGTGGACTGGCTCAGCGGCGAGCAGTTGCCCCGGATTTGCTGATGCGTATTCTGCTGCTCACCCACAGCTTCAACAGTCTGGCACAGCGCCTGTGGTGCGAACTGGGTGCACGCGGCCACACCGTCAGCGTCGAGTTTGATATTTCCGACGAGGTCACGCACGAGGCGGTGGCGCTGTTCCAGCCCGATGTGGTGCTGGCACCGTTTCTCAAGCGCGCCATTCCTGAATCGATCTGGTCGCAGTACCTGTGTTGGGTGGTGCACCCGGGCGTGGAGGGCGACCGGGGGCCTTCGGCGCTGGATTGGGCGATTCAGAATGGCGAGCCCACCTGGGGCGTGACCGTGCTGCAAGCGCAGGCCGAAATGGACGCCGGCCCGGTCTGGGCCAGCGCCACCTTTGCCACGCGTGCGGTCAAGAAGTCTTCGTTGTACCGCAACGAAGTGACTGAGGCTGCCGTGCAATGCGTGCTCAATGCGCTTGAGCGCAGGCAATCTGGCACATTCACCCCACGACAGGTGAGCGGGCAAGCCCACGCCCTGATGCGCCAGAGCGACCGCGCCATCGATTGGGCCACGCAGACCACGGCGCAGATTCTGGCCAGAATCCACGCGGCCGATGGTTTTCCAGGTGTGGCCGATGCGCTCTTTGGCGAACCCTGCCACCTGTTTGACGCCTGGCCCGAAGCGCAGTTGCGCGGCGCGCCGGGCACGCTGCTGGGGCGGCGCGCAACCGCCGTGCTGCGCGCTACCGCAGACGGTGCGGTCTGGATCGGCCACGTCAAACGCCCGGAGTCGATCAAGCTGCCGGCCACGCTGGCGTTTGCCCAGGCAGACGCTTTGCCGGAGTTGCCGCTTGCGCCCTGGTGGAAGGCCGGGCATGCCACCTGGCAGGACATTGCCTACAGCGAGGCCGATGGCGTGGGGTTGCTCGACTTTGAGTTTTACAACGGTGCCATGGGCACGGTCCAATGCCAGCGCCTGCGCCAGGCGTTTGACTTTGCCGCGTCACGAGCGACCCGGGTGATCGTGCTGCGCGGCGGTGCAGATTTCTGGTCCAACGGCATCCACCTCAACCTGATTGAGGCCGCGTCCAGTCCGGCCGACGAATCCTGGGCCAACATCTTCGCCATGGACGACTTGGCCGAAGCGATCCTGCGCTGCGAAAGCCACCTCACCGTGGCCGCAATGCACGCTGGCGCGGGCGCCGGGGGCTGCTTTCTGGCGCGCTGTGCCGACCTGGTGTGGCTGCGCGAAGGCGTGATGCTCAACCCGCATTACAAGAACATGGGCAACCTGTTTGGCTCGGAGTTCTGGACCTATTTGCTGCCTGCGCGCGTTGGGCCTGAAGGTGCACAGCGCATCATGCAGCGGCGCTTGCCCATGACCGCCGCCGAGGCGGTGCATAGCGGCTTCTACGACGAATGCCTGCCCGGCGCTGGTTTTGCCGAAAGTGTGCTGCGCCGCGCAGGGCAACTGGCCGAGAGCGCCGACCTGGCCGAGCGCATGGCCGCCAAGCGTGCCAAGCGCCAGAGCGACGAGGCCGCCCAGCCGCTGGCCCAGTACCGTGCACAGGAGTTGCAGCAGATGCAGCGCAATTTTTACGGCTTTGATGCGTCGTACCACATTGCCCGCCACCACTTCGTGGCGCGCTCGCCCCACTCGTGGACGCCGCGCCATCTTGCCATTCACCGTGATCTGGGGTGGAATAGCCCCTCATGAAAGATACCGTTACCCGCAAACTCCCCGCCGTGCTGATCGTCGATGACGAGGTGCGCTCCCAGGAGGCCTTGCGCCGCACGCTCGAAGAAGACTTTGAGGTGTTTTGCGCCAGCAGCGCCGCAGCGGGCATGGAAATCCTGGAGCACGAGCAGGCGCAAGCCCCGATCCGGGTGGTGCTGTGCGACCAGCGCATGCCCGGCACCACCGGCGTGGCATTCCTCAAAGAGGTGCGCAACCGCTGGCCGGACGCGGTGCGCATCATCCTCTCGGGCCACACCGACGCCGAAGACATCATCAGCGGCGTCAACGAAGCCGGCATCTGGCAGTACCTGCTCAAGCCCTGGCAGCCCGAGCAGATGTTGCTCACGCTCAAGCGCGCGGCCGAGGTCTGGCGGCTGCAGCAGGAAAACCAGCGCCTGTCGCTGGACTTGCGCACTGCCGAGCCGGTGCTCAAGAAGCGGGTGGAGTCCAAGTACGAAAAGTTGCGCCACGCCTACGGGTTGGACGGCCTGATCCGCGCGCCCGGCAGCCCGCTCAACGCCGTTTGCGATCTGGTCGAGCGCATTGCGCCGTTTGACTTGTCGGTGCTGGTCACCGGCGAATCCGGCACCGGCAAGGAGATGGTGGCGCGTGCGCTGCACTACGAGAGCCACCGGCGCGACCGCCCCTTCATCACCGAAAACTGTGGAGCCCTGCCCGACACGCTGCTCGAATCCGAGCTTTTCGGCTACAAGCGCGGCGCCTTTACCGGTGCCAACGAAGACCGGGTGGGCCTGTTTCACCAGGCCGATGGCGGCACCCTGTTTCTGGACGAAATTGGCGAGACCAGCCCGGCCTTTCAGGTCAAGCTGCTGCGCGTGCTGCAAGAAGGCGAGTTCCGCCCGCTGGGCAGCAACCGCTCGGTGACGGTGGACGTGCGCGTGATTGCCGCCACCAACCGCGATCTGGACGAAGACGTGCGTACCGGGCGCTTCCGCCAGGACTTGTACTACCGGCTGGCTACCGTGGCACTGCACGTGCCCGCGCTGCGCGCGCGCCCGATGGACCTGGCCTTGCTGGCCCAGCGTTTGCTGGAGAGCAGTTGCCGCGCGTTGGGTAAATCGGTTCAGGGCTTCAGCAGCGAGGCGCTGGCGTGTATCGCCGCCTACGCCTGGCCCGGCAATGTGCGCCAACTGCACAACGAAATCCTGCGCATGGTGGCGCTGAGCAAAAAGCCCATGCTCGGCGCGGAATTGCTCTCGCCCCAGGTGCTGCGCACGCCCGTGGGTGAAACCCAGGCGCAAGACCAAGCCTGGCTGGCCACGCTCTCGGGCGGGCTCAAGGATCGCATGGAGCAGTTGGAGATGCAGGTGCTCAAGGAGTCGCTGATCCGGCACCGCTGGAACAAGTCGGCCACGGCGCGCGAGCTTGGGTTGTCGCGCGTGGGGCTGCGTTCCAAATTGCTGCGCTACGGGCTGGAGCAGGCATGACCGCCACCGCGCTGCGCGTACTCTGGCTGCAAAGCGCCGGTTGTGGGGGCTGCACCCAGTCGCTGCTGTGCAGCGAGCCGCGCCCCCTGTTTGACGAACTGCGCGGCGCTGGTATCGAGATGCTGTGGCACCCGGCTCTTGCGCGTGAAAGCGGGCACGAAGCCCTGCAGGTGATCGAAGGCTGCGCCGATGGCACGGTCGATTTTGATGTGCTGTGCGTAGAAGGCGCGATGCTGCGCGGCCCGCACGGAACCGGCAAATTCCATCTGCTTGCAGGCACGGGCGTACCGATGACGCAATGGGTAGAGCGCCTGGCGCAGCGCGCGCGCTGGGTGTTTGCGATTGGGTCGTGCAGCGCCTATGGCGGCCTGTCGGCCAGCACGCCGGGCAACCCACTGGCGGCCACCGGCTTGCAGTACGAGGTGGCCGATTTTGGCGGCTTGCTGGGCGAAGACTTTGTCGCCCGCGGCGGCCTGCCGGTGGTCAACATTGCCGGCTGCCCGGTGCACCCGGGCTGGGTGGTCGATACCCTGGAAAAACTCGCCACCGAAGGCTTGCGCGCCAGCGACCTCGACGAGCTTGGCCGCCCCCTGCTGTACGCCGAGCAACTGGTGCACCACGGCTGCCCGCGCAATGAGTATTACGAGTTCAAGGCCAGCGCCAAGAAGCATTCCGACCAGGGCTGTTTGATGGAAAACCTGGGTTGCAAGGGTACACAGGCGCATGCCGATTGCAACCTGCGCACCTGGAACGGCGCGGGCTCGTGCCTGCGCGGCGGCTTTGCCTGCATCACCTGTGTCGAGCCGGGCTTTGAGTCGCCCGGGCATCCGTTTCAGGAGACGCACAAGCTCGCTGGCATCCCCATCGGGCTGCCCGCTGACATGCCCAAAGCCTGGTTTGTTGCGCTGGCGGCGCTGTCCAAATCGGCCACACCCAAGCGGGTGCGCGCCAACTCCCTGGCCGACCATACCGTGGTGCGGCCAGCGGTGAGGAAGATCGAAAAATGAGCCGCGTGCTGCTTGGGCCCTTCAACCGGGTGGAAGGCGATCTGGAAATCAGTCTCGAAGTGCTTGGCGGGCAAGTCGCGTCGGCGCAGGTGAATTCGCCGCTGTTTCGGGGCTTTGAGCAACTGCTGGTGGGGCGACCACCGCACGACGCGCTGACCATCGTGCCGCGCATCTGCGGCATCTGCTCGGTGGCGCAGTCGGCGGCGGCCGCGGCAGCGCTGGCAGCGCTCTGCGGTGTTCAAGCGCCCCCCAATGGCAGGCTTGCCGCGCATCTGGTGCAGGCGGCAGAAAACCTGGCCGACCATGTGACGCACTTCTACCTGTTCTTCATGCCCGACTTCACGCGCAGCCAGTACGCCACGCGCGGCTGGTACGCGGGGGCGGCGGCGCGTTTCATGGCGGGCCAGGGTTCGGCAGCGGCACCGGCGCTGGTGGCGCGCGCCAACCTGCTCAAGCTGATGGGCTTTATGGCCGGGCGCTGGCCGCATTCCCTGGCCTTGCAGGCCGGCGGCAGCACCAAGGCCATCACGGCGTCGGAACGCGTGCGCATCCAGGCCTTGCTGCGCGACTTTCGCGCCTTTGTGGAAACCACGCTGATCGGCGACACGCTCGAGCACTTTGCGCAAATCGATTCCGAAGACGCCTTGCGCGCCTGGGCTGCGGGCCGATCGGGCGACTTTGCGCAGTTTTTGCAACTGGCATTTGATCTGGGGTTGGAAAAAATAGGGTGCGCGGCCGACCGTTTTCTGTCCTACGGGGCCTACGACTTGTGGCCCAGCGGCGTGTGGCAACCCGGCCTGGGCGTGGAGCCGCTGGAGCCGCAGAGAATCACCGAGGACACGCGCCATGCGTGGTTGTCCGGCAGCGCCCCGCTGTCGCCCGCCGAGGGGCAGACTGTGGTCGATGTGGACAAGACCGACGCCTACACCTGGTGCAAGGCACCGCGCTATGGCGCTCAGGTTGCCGAGACCGGTGCGCTGGCGCGTCAGATGGTCGCGGGTCAGCCGCTGTTGCGCGACCTGGTGCAACGCCACGGCGCCAGCGTGAGCGCACGCATGGTGGCGCGCATGGTCGAACTCGCGCGCGTGCTGCCCGCCATGGAGCAGTGGCTGCGTGACATCACTCTGGGCGAGGCCTTCTACCAGAGCAGTGAACTGCCGCACAGCGGGCAAGGCGTGGGCCTGGTGGAAGCCGCACGCGGCGGCCTGGGCCACTGGATATCGGTCAAGGACGGGCAAATCGAGCGCTACCAGATCATCGCCCCCACCACCTGGAATTTTTCCCCGCGCGACACCCGTGGCCAACCCGGTCCGCTGGAGTTGGCCCTGGTAGGCTTGCCCGCAGGCGAGGGCGCAGAACCCACCATCGAGCATGTGGTGCGGTCGTTTGATCCCTGCATGGTCTGCACAGTACATTGAGCGTAACCCGGTTGGCACGTGCACGATTGAAAGCGGATGGATTATGATGGCCGCAATAGCTTGCACCCATGCGCCCGCGTGGCTAGCAAGGCACAATGGGGTTGGTGGCTTTGGGTGAACCGGGGGAAATGACTATGAATAAGAACCTTGTCGTATTGGCTGTTTTGTTCGGTCTGGGCGGCGTTGCTCAGGCGGGCGATGTGTTTGGCGGTGTAGGCGCGCCGGGCCTGTATTCAATCGGTTACGCACAGCCCATGGGGTCCAACTGGGGCTTGCGCGGCGAATACGCCGCTGGCCTGAGCATGAGCAAGGATGGGGTTCAAAGCGGCATCAGCGCGACCGGTTCGCTCAAGGCCAGCCAAGCCGGCGTTTTTGCCGACTGGTTCCCGTTTGACGGTGGCTTCCGGCTGGTGGGTGGCTTGACGATGAATGACATCAAGGCCGAATTCAAAAGCGTTGGCGGCAGCGCCACCATCAACGGCAAACCCGTGAACCTGACCGGCGAAACCTTCAACGTGAACCTTACCTATCCCAATTCGACAGCCTACCTGGGGCTGGGCTTCGGACATCAGTCGGGCCAGCAAAGTGGCCTGGGCTTTTACGCCGACCTCGGTGTCACGATCGGCTCGTTCAATTCCGATGTCAGCACCAGCGTTTTGAACAAAACCTACTCCGGCTACACCATCACACAAACTGACATCGACGCGCAAACCAAGACGATGCGCGATTCAATCAGCAGCCTGACGGTGCTACCCCGGGCCGCTATCGGTCTGACGTACCGCTACTAAGCGGGTGGGCTGTCGGCCCTGGTTAGGCGCGGACGGATACGCAAGCTGCGTTGCCCGACCGGGGCGGGGTGGCTGTGCATGGAGGTAATTCGATGGAACGCTTCACCATTTCTCTGGACGAATCGCTGGCCAGCCAGTTTGATGACCTGATCGCGGCGCGCGGGTATGCCAACCGGTCGGAGGCGGTGCGTGATTTGATCCGCAGTGCGATTGAGGGCGACCGCCAGCGCGACACACCTGCTGGGTACTGCGTGGCCAATCTGTCCTATGTGTTCAACCACCACGAACGCGAACTCGCGGAGCGGCTCACCGGCTTGCAGCACCAGCGCCACGACCTGACGGTGGCATCGATGCACTCGCACCTGGACCACGACAACTGCATGGAGTCGGTGATCCTGAAAGGCCCCACCGCCGACGTGCGCCAGTTTGCCGATGCCCTGATGGCGCAGCGCGGCGTGCGCCACGGCAAGCTCAATGTGGTGGCGCTCCTGGCGGCGCATCACCACGCGCATAGTGCACAGGGAGAGGCGCATGTCCACTACCGCCCCGCCCGCTAGGCCGGGTGTGCCCGCAGCGGGCGAACAGTTTGGCGAGCAGGCCTGGATCGAAGTGATCCAGAAGATGGACGAGGTCTATAACGAACTGCTTCAGTACGAGGTGGAGCTTGAAGAGAAGAACGCCGCGCTGGAGGACTCGCACCAGTTCATTGAGAGCGTGCTGGCGTCGATGTCCGACATCCTGATTGTCTGCGATCGTCATGGTGCCATCGTCGAGGTCAATCCTTCCATGCTGCATCTGTGTGGCAAACCCTTGAAGGAGTTGGAGCACACCTCGGTGTACGAGTTGTTCGCGGATGACGCCCAGCGCGTCAAGGCGCGCGCCATGTTTTCCGCCGTGGGACGCGAGAGCCTGTACGACTGCGAGTTTTTCCTGCGCGCGGGCGACGGCTCCACGGTGCCGGTGTCGATGAACTGCACGCCGCGTCTGTCGCAAACTGGCAAGCTCATCGGCACGGTGGTGACGGGCCGACCGGTGGGCGAGTTGCAGCGCGCCTACCAGGCCCTGCGCCAGGCGCACGAAGACCTCAAGCGCACGCAAAGCCAGTTGCTGCACGCCGAAAAAATGGTGTCGCTGGGCCGCCTGGTGGCGGGTGTGGCGCACGAACTGAACAACCCGATCAGCTTTGTGCTGGGCAATGTGCTGTCGCTGCAGCGCTACGGCCAGCGTCTGGAGCGCTATCTACAGGCGGTGCATGCCAACGGCTGCGCCGACAACGCGGCGCTGCAGGACTTGCGCCAGGAGTTGCGCATTGACCGCATCCAGGCCGATATGCCTGTGCTGATCGAAGGCATGGTCGAGGGGGCCGAACGCACGCGCGACATTGTCGATGCGCTCAAGCGCTTCTCGGCCATCGACAAGGCCAACCCCGAGGACGTGCGCCTCAACGAGGTGGTGGAGCGCTCGGTGCGCTGGGTGACGCAAAGTGCGGCGTCGCGCTTCAAGGTGGATGTGGAGCTACCACCCGACCTGGTTTGCACCGGCTCCTCCGGCCAGCTCCAGCAAGTGGTGATGAACCTGGTGCAAAACGCCTGCGACGCCACCGCCAGCGCGGCCGATCCGCGCCTGCACATCAGCGGGCATTGCCACGGCGGCATGATTGAACTGCGCTTTGCCGACAACGGGCCCGGCATTGCGCCCGACCATCTGGGGCGCTTGTTTGAGCCGTTCTTCACCACCAAGCAGGTGGGCCAGGGCACCGGGCTGGGTCTGTCGATCAGCTACGGCATTGTGGACCGCCACGGCGGCAATTTGAGCGCCAGCAACCGGCCCGGCGGCGGCGCGGAATTTGTCTTGCGCCTGCCCCAGCAGGGGAGCCTTCAGGCACCTTGAGCGCGCGCCGGGCCACGCGCTTGCCAGCTCAAGGGTGGCTCGAGTTGGCAACGCTCCAGCAGCGCGGCATCGGTAAAGATCTGCTCGGGCGTGCCATCGGCTGCAATGCTGCCATTGCCCAACACCAGCACGCGCGTGCACACGTCGAGCACCAGATCGAGGTCGTGGGTGGCGATGATCTTGGTGTGCGCGAGCGCGTTGAGCAGGCGGATAAGGCGTCGGCGCGCGGCCGGGTCAAGGCCGTCGCTGGGCTCATCGAGCACCAGCACACGCACGTCCATCGCCAGCACCCCGGCAATCGCCACAGCGCGCTTTTCGCCACCGGAGAGATGGTAGGGTGCGCGCTGGCCCAGGTGGCTGGCAGCTACTGTTTCGAGTGCCGTAGCCACGCGCGCTTGCCCCTGCGCTTCGTCCAGACCCTGGTTGCGCGGGCCAAAGGCCACGTCTTCCAGCACGGTGGGCATGAACAACTGGTCGTCCGGGTCCTGAAACACCAGCCCCACGCTGCGCCGCACCTCGGCCAGGCTGCCTTCGGTAATCGGCGTGCCCGCGATGCAGACCGCACCGGCACTGGCACGCAGCACGCCGTTGAGGTGCAGCAGCAGCGTCGATTTGCCCGCGCCATTGGCCCCGATGATGGCCACCGATTCGCCTGCGTGGATGCAAAAGCTCAAACCCCGCAAGGCCTCGCGGCCATCGGGGTAGGCGTAGCGCAAGTCCCGCGCTTCGATCAGGGGCGTGTTCACTGCAGTTGCCCCAGCAGCAAGCGGCCCAGCAGGTGGGGCAAGTCCAGCGTTCGCGCCAGACCAAAGCTGGCCCAGCACAGGGCCACAAAAAGCAGGTCGGCGCTGCGCCAGTGCAGGGCTTGTGGCGGGCGCATTGCGCCGTCAAACCCGCGCGAGGCCATGGCCTGGTAGATGCGCTGGGCACGCTCAAAGGAGCGTAGCAGCAAGTGCCCCAGCAGCGTGGCATACACCGGCAGGCTCAGCGCGCGCGCACTGCCGCCGCGCAGTTCGCGCGCCAGGTTCATGCGTGCGGCTTCTGCGGAGAGCACCGTTGCGTAGCGGTGCATCAGCAGCAGTTGGGTGGTGAAGACGCCGGGCACACCCATGCGCGCCAAGCCGGTACACAGCGGATGCAGCCCGGTGCCCGCCAGCAGCAGCACGGCCACTGCCACCGTGAGGGCAAAGCGCGTCAGGATCGAGGCAAACGACACCCAGCCGCCACTGACCGAAGTGCCCCAGAGTTGCAGCATGGGCGTGTGGTCGAGCATGGGGTTGAAGATGCCAACCATCACGGCAAAGGGCGCTGCGATCCAGACCTTGCGCGCCACCACGCGCCAGGGGATGTCGCCCAGCACCGCCAGAACCACCGGGAACGCGGCAAACGGCAGCAAGGCCGCCACGGCATAACGGTCAAACGACACCACCGCGACGATGAAGCCCAGGGTAGCCAGAATCTTGGCGCGCGGATCAAGCGCCGTGAGTGCGGTACGCCGCGTTGCCAGCGCCTCAAGCGAGGCAAAGTCCTCCAGGGCTGCGGCGATGCGGCTCACAGGCAGGCGGCGAAGTGGGGGCTAGCGCTCAGCGCCGGACACGGCGCGCCTGCTGCGCCTGCGCATCAGGTAGGCCAGTAGCGACACCAGTGCCAGGGTGGCAGCACCGCCCACAACACCGGCCAGCGAGGTGGTCGCGTCCACCGCGGGCCAGGCGGGTGCGGCGGCATTGTTGGGCGCATCTGCGGTGGCGAGGCGGTAGTCGGGAAACACCGCCACCCTCTTTTGCACGTCAGCCAGTTCGCGGTGCAAGGCGGTGACTGGTGCGGTGGGTACTGCTGCGCCTGCAATGCGCGCGATCGACCACTCCAGGCCATCGGGTTGCGTGGACGCAAACCAGGAGAACACGCCTGCAGTCAACGCGGCCAGCACAACGGTAGTGGCCAACCAGCGCGTGGCCAAGGCGGGTCGGGCGTTGGCGGGGGATGGTTCGGCCGCGAGCAGGTCCGGCCGTGCCTGGTGCACAAACGCCACCAGCGCGGCCGTGGCCAGCCCCTCCATCAAACCAATGGCGAGGTGGATCGGTTGCATCAGCCACAAGAAGCTGGCAAGCGGCAGGCTGCTGATGCCCGAGAGTTGTGTCTCCAGCACCACGCCCAGCGCGCCGAGTTGCGAGCCGACCACCGTGGAGAGCACCGTGATGGCTACCAGTTGGCGGCGCGATGCCGCCGACCCCGCGCGCCGGCGCAGTGGCCGGTAGATCAGCGCGTAGCCCACGAAGCAGGGAAACACGCCCACGTTCACGATATTGGCACCCAGCGCGAGCAGCCCGCCATCGGCAAAAAACAGCGCCTGCACCGTCAGCACCGAGGCCATCACCACCAAGGCGGCGTGCGGCCCCAGCAGCACCGACAACAGCAGCGCGCCTCCGATATGGCCGCTCGAACCCGTGCCCGGGATGGTGAAGTTGATCATCATCGCGGCAAACACAAAGGCACCCAGCACCCCCATGCGCGCCACCAGATCCTCGCGCCCATCCGAGCGTACCTTGCGCGCGCACCGGGCAAGCACTGCCGCGCATCCCGCCCAGAGCGTGACCCCGACAGCGGGTGACAACAATGCGTCAGCCATGTGCATCTGAATTCCCTCGGTTGTTGGATTAAGAACAATCAGGAAAACATCTTAACTGCGAATCGGCGCTGCGCGCAAGGGTGATTTCCAGACAATCGTTTGCAGGCAAGCTCCAACAAAATGCACAAGCCCGAGCGGGCTTAGCGCACAAACAGGGCGGCGGCTTGACGGCTGCGGGCTTCGATGCGGCCAAACAGGCGGTGCGAGTCGTCGCCCCACTGCAGGCCCAGCGTGGCGCAACTGGCGGCAGAAATCCGGGTGACGCGGGAATTCGCACTGTGGGTCAGATCGAGCGCGTTGCTCAGTACCTCGGCAACGTGTACCACCGCGGCCAGCGGTTGCGCCGCTACGCCTTCGGGCGTGTGGTGGTGGACGATGGCACTGGTAATCGGCTCGCTCAGGCCCCAGCTTTGTGCCAGCCAGCCGCCGATGGTGCCGTGGTCGATGCCAAGCGCTTCACGCTCGGTAACCACCGTCTCCACGCCTTGGCGCACGGCTTCGCTCATGGCATGGTTGAATGCCGATGGTTCAAAGCGCTGCAGCCAGAGCTGGCCGACATCGTGCAGCAGTCCGGCTATCAGTGCCGTATCCACACTCAGCGTGGCTTGCGTCCAGTGCGCCAGTTCCACACTGCACACCCCTACTGCGACGCTGTGGCGCCAGAAGTAGTCGTGCGTGCCTGGCGGCTGAAGGCCCTCAAACACCTTGGACAGGCTCATCACAATCGCCGCCTCGCGCACGCGCGCCAGGCCGATCAGCGAGATCGCGGTGAAGATGTCGTTGATGCGCGCGCCGCCATAGCGGCTGGTGCCGGCCTTGTTGGCCATCGACAGCACATGGCCTGCCACCACAGGGTCGTGCTCGATGTACGACACCAGGGCGTTGAGGTTGGCGTCGGGGTCTTCCAGGGTGGAGAGAATTCTCTCAATCACCAGTGGAAAGGTCGGCAGGTCGGCACTCTTGGCGATGACGTGGTCGCGCGTGATTGGCATGGTGGTTACGCGCTGCGGTAGGTCAGCACCTGGTTGAACAGGGCAGCGGTGACCGTGTCAGACAGGTCGGCGTGCTCAAACGTGTCGAGCACGCGCTTGGCTACCTGGGAGACTTCCAGCGCCACTTCTTCGGCGCGGCGCACGTCGGGCACGGTGATGCACACCAGTTCGACCTGGTGCGCAATGAGTTGCTGCAGGTTTTCTTGCGACAGGGTGTGGCCGGTGGGCAGGATGTTGCGCAGGTGGCGGTCCTGCGCCGGCTCGGCCAGAACCATTCCCTGGGTTGCCTCAAAGGTGGGCAGGTAGCGGATTCGGTTTCGCATGGGCGCGGGATTCAGGGCGGCACCGCAGCCTGGTCGAGGTGGGTATTGATGATGCTTGAAATCAGTTCGATCTGCACCATCACCTTGGCCGATAGCTCCTTTCGCGTGCTTTCGTCAAAACCCTCGCCGTGCATCAATTCGGTAAAGCCGTACACGCTGGTCAGCGGTTCGCGCAGCAGCTCGGCCACGCGCGAGAGCTTCTGGTCGATGGTCTCCTGGGCCACGGCGTCCGAGAGGTAGTGCACCGCGCGTACGCCGCTGGTGCCGACTTCCACCCGCCGGTGGTTGAGCATGGAGAGTTCGAGCTTGGCTTGCAGCACCGACTCCGCCTGCCCAAGCAGTTCGCCGTGGGCGATGCCGGTGCATTTGTGAAAAGCGGGGTTGATCGCGCAGATCACCCCTGCCGCGTCCACCACCGCCATGCCCCAAGGGGCGTGCATCCAGCCCGCACTCAGGGCACGCAGCACGTCTTCAGCGGTCGCGCTTTGGCCGATGTAGGCGAGGGAATTGGATTGCATGGCTTGGGTGCTGCCGCTCATGATGGGTTCTCCTCGGTTTCCAGGGCTTTGCGCAGGTGGGTGACCAAGGCGTTGGGGCTGAAGGGCTTGACAAAGTAGGCGTTGGCACCCAGCGCCAGCCCGAGTTCGCGGTCAGCCACCTGGCCGCAGGCGGTGACCAGCACCACATGGATGTCCTTGAGCGCGGGGTCGTCCTTGATGCGTTCGCACAGTTGGAAGCCGTTCATGCTGCCGGGCATCATGACGTCGAGCACAATGCCGTCGGGCCGGTCGGCAAGAATGTGTTCGTAGGCGGCATCGGCACTGTCCACTTCGTCCAGGGCAAAGCAACGAAACAGCGTAAGCCGCAGCATTTCGCGAATCATCGCGTTGTCATCCACGATCAATATCTTCTTCATAGGCTACTCCACCATTGAGGCTGCGCTTGATTACGAGCGTCCTGTCTCGGTTTGTCGAAACTCCAAATGGACCATAAACCGCATTTTCGTCACTGCGAGCGTAGCGCGGCAGTCCATGCATCCGCAAGTCATGGATTGCTTCACTTCGTTCGCAATGACGGGGCGGTTCATGGAGTGACCGGCATCCACAAGGTCACCATGGTACCTTCTCCCGGGCGGCTGGTGATATCTATCTTGCCGCCGTGCAGTTCAATAATTTCCTTGACAATGCTCATTCCCAGCCCGGTTCCGGGGATTTTGCCGGAAGTATCGGCCCGGTAAAAGCGTTCAAACACGCGTGCAAGCTGCTCGGGCGTCATGCCAATGCCGTGGTCGCGGATGCAAATGCCGATGCGCGGATCATCCGTCTGCGCGCTCTGGTTGATCAGCGTGAGCTCTACCGCGCCGCCCTGGGGCGAGTACTTGTAGGCGTTGGAGAGTACGTTGCTCACAGCCTGGATCAGCTTGCCGCGATCGGCCCGGATGCGCAGCGCCCCTTCTGCGCCCACTTGAAGCGACACGGCGCGCCCGGCGGGTGCCTTGTATCCATCGATCACGTCGGCCAGCAAGTGCCCCAATTCAATATCGCTCAGGTTGAAATCCTTGCCGCGCCGGTCTTCAATGCGCGCCAGGTCGAGCAACTCGTTGAGGATGGTGACCATCAGGCCCGATTGCCTGTGGATGATCTGGATGTATTCCATGCGCTCCTCGGCGCTGAAGTCGAACGACATCAGCAACTCGGCAAAACCAAAGATGCTCGACATCGGGGTGCGCAACTCGTGCGCAGCGGTGGCGAGGAATTCGGTCTTGATGCGGTCCACTTCCACTTCGTGCGTGATGTCGCGGAAATACAGGATCTGCGACACCGTCTCGGCGTTGGACAGGCGCAGCTGCACTTCCAGCATGCGGTGGCTGGCCGTGAGTTCAAACAGATGGCGCTTGCCGCTGGCTTCGCCTTGCGCACTGTCGTCGTCATTCAACTGGAACTTGCTGCTTGCGCGCAGCGCAGCAATCGTCGGGAAACTGGCCGTGGGCGGGCACATCTGGGACAGGCGTTGCGAAAACGCGGCTTCGTCCAGACCGATCAGTTCGGACTCGACCAGTCCGGTCATGCGCAGAAACGCGGGGCTGACCGACTTGACCTTGAGCGCGCGGTCAAACGACACAAAGCCGTCGGGGCTGAGCAGGAAGATGGCGTTGAGCTGCTCGGTGCGGTCCAGAATCTGCGCTTGCGTTGCCTTGCGCTCCGAAATGTCGGCCAGCGATCCAGCCATGCGGATTGGCTTTCCTGTCTCGTTGAACAAGGCCTGGCCCCGGTCGTACACCCATTTGTAGCTTGTGTCCTTGCAGCGCAGGCGGTACTCACTCTGGTAGTGCTGCGAGAGGCCCTCCAGATGGCGCTGCAAGTCGGCGATGACGCGCTCACGGTCTTCGGGGTGAATGCGCGTGCTCCACTCCTCAAAGTCGTTGCTCAGTTCCTCGACTTCGTAGCCCAGCATGGACTTCCAGCGATCCGAGAAGTACACGGTCTCGGCCTGGGTGTCCCAGTCCCAAATGCCGTCATTGGAACCTGTGACCGCCAGGCTCCAGCGCTGCTCGCTCGCGGCCAGGGCGCGGGTCATCTGCTTGCGCTCGGTGATGTCGCGCGCAAAGCCCACGGTGCCGAGCAAGACGCCATCGTCGCCGATCACCGGCTTCTTGAATACTTCCGACCAGCGCGGACCCTGGCTGCCAATGCGTGACTCTTCCAGCAGCAAGTCCTTGCGGGAGTCCATCACCTCCTGGTCGTTGGAGCGGTAGCGCTGCGCCTTTTCCAACGGGCAAATGTCAAAGTCGGTCAACCCCGTGATCTGCTCGGGATCGGAATAACCGTAGGAGTTGGCAAACACCTTGTTGACCGCCAGGAACCGGCCCTCGGTGTCCTTGAGCCAGAACTGGAACGGCAAGTTGTCCAGCGTGGCGCGCTGGTAGAGGATGCGCTGACGCAACTGCGTGGTGGTGCGCTTGAGGTTGGTAATTTCGACCCGGTTGCCTACGATGTAGCCGCTGGGGGTGCGGTACTCGATGATCATCAGCCAGCGGCCGTCGCCCAACTCCTGTTGCAGTACCTCGCCATGGGCGTTCTGGTGTTGTTCCACACGGCCCTTGACCCACTCGTCCACCCGCCCCAGTGCCTCAAGGTACTGCCCGCGCTCGGCTCCCTTGCGCACGATCTCTTCAAACGTGGCGCCCGGAACAATCAGGTCGCGGCTGGCCTCGTACATGTTCAGATAGGCTTCGTTGCACAGCACCAGACGGTCTTGCTGGTCGTAGATCGTGAAGCCCTGCGCCACATTGCTCACCGCTTCGTGCAGCAGGTTGCGCGCGCCCTCGGCCAACTCTTGTGCCGCCTTGCTGCGCTCGTTGGCCTGCACCAGGGCGCTTTCGGTGGACTGGCGCCGCGAGCGCATGGCGTCAAAGGCGCGAATCAGGTAGCCCACCTCGTCGTCCTTGGGCGTTGGGAGCACGGCGGCAAAGTCATCCTGCGCCAGGCGGTTGGCCACTTCGGCCAACTGGCGCAGCGGGCGCACGATCAAGCGGTTTTGCAGCCACAGGAACAGGCCCACGGTGAGCATCACCATCACCAGCAGGCTCGCTTCCAGCTCCCAGATCTTGCGTGCCTCGGCTTGCAGCACGCCAGTGGGATCGGTGGCCACGCGCAGACGGCCCAGCGCGGTGTCCTGGTAGCGCAGCGCTACTTCAAGCCAGATCAGGTGCTCGGCCTCGGACTCATCGCGGTTCTCCACCGGAAACAGGCGCCGCCCCTGGGGGTCGTACAACGCAATGTCAACCCACTGCGGAAAGTCTTTTGCCGTCTGCGTCAGCGTCGCGTGCACCTGCACCAGGTCTTCGCTCAGCAAAAGACCGGTCAGGGCCGGCGTGAGCACCGCCAGCATCGACTCCTGCGTGCGCCGGAATTCGTGGCGCGCATCATCCAACCGCGAGGGCAGCCAGATAAAGTGCAACCCCAGCGCAAACAGCAGCATCGCCGCGAAAAACGGCGCCAGCAGCTTTTGTTGCAAACTGGCGGACGACTTAGTTCGGGACATAGTACTTTTCAAGTCCCATGCGGCGCAGCGGGGTGTAGTCGTCGGCGCTGGCGCGACCGACCTGGTCAAACGGGACCCGCAGCAGCAGGGCGTGCCCGTCTTTTGACTCGCCCAGAGCGACCAGGGCGGCACGTACCTGGTCGCGCAGCGCCGCACTGAGTTGTCGGTTGGCTGCCAACGGGTGCGATGCGACCGCATTGGTCTTGTAGATCACGCGCAGTTGCTTGCGTACCGCCGCCGGTTGGTCTTCCAGGGTTTGCAGCACGCCGCCACCGGCATCGGCCTGGCCCAAGGCCACGTTCAGGTACACCGAGGTGTGGGTTTTGACGTAGCGTGCCTGCACGTTTACGCCCGCCTGGTCGAGATGGGCGCGCGTCATGAGCGAAGCTGCCAGTGCATTGGGTGCCGGAAAGTCCACGGTCTTGCCCTTGAGGTCGGAGAGCTCGTTAAAGGCGCTGTCCTTGCGCACCACAATGATTCCTTCCAGCGGAGTCTGCACATCGCGCACCAGCGGCACGTAGTTGTTGCTGGCCACCAGCCACTGGTAGGGGTTGAGGTAAACAAAGTCAAATTCCTGCTGGCTCACGCGTTTTTCAAATTCCGGGATATTGGGCGAGCCCACCAGTTGAAAGTGCAGGCCCGTGGCAGTTTGCAACTGCGCCAGGATCGGGGTCCAGATGTCGTAGGTGGTTCGGCTGTCAAACTGCGGCACCACGCCCACTTTGTAAACCGCAGCGTCTTGCGCCTGCGCCGTGCCCAGCAGCGCGCACAGCAGCAGCGCCAGGCTGGCGCACCAGCGTGCAAGCCAGCGGCAGGAGTGCAGGGAAATGCTGTCGGTCAACGTGTTCATGGTGTTTTTAGCTTGGGGCGCGCTGCTGGCGCACCTGCGTCTGCGCCGTCAGACGTGGATGCGAAAGGTATTTCCTCCAGCAGCTTTGGCATGGTACATGGCGGCGTCGGCATGCGTCAGAAGGCTGACTTCATCCTCACCGTGACGAGGGAATTCGGCGCAGCCGATGCTGCAGCCCACCACCAAGGTCACGCCGACCGAATACATTGGCTGGCCGATGGCGCGAATCGCTTTATCGCAAAACGCGGCGATGTTCTCGTCAC
Source organism: uncultured beta proteobacterium (assembly GCA_903863395.1). Taxonomy (GTDB): domain Bacteria; phylum Pseudomonadota; class Gammaproteobacteria; order Burkholderiales; family Burkholderiaceae_C; genus Allorhodoferax. Next base: position 8,144 of record CAIPBW010000299.1, on the reverse strand, counting down.
CCTTGAGCGAGCGCGCGATGATCACAAACTCGTCGCCCCCGAGGCGTGCCACGGTGTCGGAATCGCGCACCGCGGCAAGCAGCCGCCGGGCCACGGTTTGCAAAACATGGTCGCCCTGCGGATGGCCCTGGCTGTCGTTGACTCTCTTGAAGCCGTCGAGGTCGATAAAGATCAGCGTGAAGCTGTCATCGGGTCGGCGCGACAGCGTCAGCATTGGCGCGAGCCGATCGAGAAACAGGCGCCGGTTGGGCAGGCCGGTCAGTGCGTCGTAATGGGCGAGTTGGTGCAGGCCCTCAAAACGGGACTCCAACACTGCTTGTCGAGCCAGAAGTTGCTGCAAGTCTTCGGCATAGCGCAGCAACTGCTCCTGCAGCATGCTGTCGCTGGCTTCCTGGTCTTTGTCCATGGGCTATCGCGATGCATCGCCGCCGAGTTCACCCAGCATGCTGGTCGACGCCTGGGTACGGTACACGTTGGGCGGGAGCGACTGCGCCAAACGTTGCCGCTTTTTGGAGGTAACGGCGCTCAGGTCGTGGAGCACAGCCTGGTACTGCAGAACCCGTCCTTGGGCATCCTTGGCGGCTTTGATGACCATCCATTGTGAATAGATGTCACCGCTCTTGCGCCGATTGAACACGTGGCCTTGCCAGGCACCGGTGTCGTGCAACTCTTGCCAGAAATCCCGGTAAAAGTCGTCGTCCTGCAAGCCTGAGTGCAAAAAGCTGGGGTTTTTCCCAATGGCTTCGTCGGCGCTGTAGCCGGTAATGTGGGCGAATCCGGCGTTGACCGCCACAATGATTCCGCTTGCGTTGGTGGTCATGGCGGCCTGCTCGTTGCGGTCGAGCGCGGCCAGCGCCTCATCTATAGGCAAGGCGGGCTCCAAAGCATCAGGATCGGGGCGCAGCACCCAGTGCAACTGGCGCGCGCCGCTTTTGTCGCTGCTGACACGCTGCACCGTGGCCGGGATCGATGGGGTAGCTGTTGCATGGCTGAGCAAAGCCACGCTGCAGGGCTGGGCTTGCTCGGCTTGCGCAGGAGCGAGCAGCGCCAGCAACTGCGCGTGGCTGGAATCTGCCACCCATTGTTCCAGCAGGCTGCCTTGGAGTTGATCCAGCGGCGCAAGAAGGCACGCGCTGGGACTGGCCTGGACGATGTGCCCAGCGCTGTCGGTAATGAGGTGAATATCGTGCGCCGTGCGCACCTGCTCCAGCAGTTCAATCTGGTTTTCCATCAGGCTGGCGTAGGCGTGGCGCAGACGTTCATAGCGGGTTTCCAGCGAGCCATATTGGTCGATCACCTGCTCGATGACCGGATGCAACTGGTCCGTCGTCTCGCTGGCCGTTGGGTCGGCGAGCGGCATGATGCCCGAGCCGCCTTGGCTTTCAGCCACGAAGAATGTCCTTGGCCAGGGTTTCCTGGATGCAACTGGTGAGTTGCAGCGGGCTGAAGGGTTTGACGAAATAGGCGTCGGCACCGCGCTGCATACCTACCTCGGTATCGCGCACTTGTCCGCGCGCGGTCACCATGATGATGCGCACAGCGTTGAGTTGGGGGTCGGCGCGCACCGCGTCCAGCACATCGAGGCCATCGAGTTCGCCCGGCATCATGACGTCCAGAACGATCAGGTCGGGGCGCTCGTCACGGGCGAGTTGCAGGGCGCTGGCACCATCTTCGGCTTCGAGGATGTCGAAGGTTTTGCCCAGCGTGACGCGCATCAGGCGGCGGATGTCAGCGTGGTCATCAACGAGAAGAATTTTGCTCATGGGATATAGCTCCTTTTACTCTTATATCGGTTGGGGCACCAGCTTTTGTGCCAGTGCCTGCAATTCAGGGAAGGGGATGGGTTTGCAAAGAATCGGAATGCCCTCGGGCACGCCGCCACGGCTCTTGATTTCAGCGGCGTCCAGACCCGAGACCACGATCACCGCCGTGTTGGCGAGTTCGGGTGTGCTGCGGATGGTTTGCAGCATCCGAAACCCGTCGATGTCGGGCATGTTCAGATCGAGCACCAGCAGGTCGGGCTTGGAGTGGCCCATGATGATCAAGGCTTCGTAGCCGTCACCGGCGGTGGTCACGCGCGGGCGCATCGGCCAGCGCGAGAGATTGACTTCGTAGAGTTTGCGCAAGATGGCGTTGTCCTCAGCCACCAGAATGTTGAAGGAGGGCGGTGCTGGTTGCGTGCTGGCGGCCTGGTCGCTGCTGCCCGCGGTGCCCACTTTGCGCACCGGGCGGCCCTTGGGGCTGTGCAGCAGGCGGTCAATAGAGGGGCGGGCAATGCGCCGGTGCCCGCCGCCGGTCTTCCACGCTTCGAGTACACCGGCCTCGGCCCACAACTGCACCGTGCGCAGCGAGACCCCAAGCAACTTGGCGGCCTCTGCCGATGTGCAAAATGTCTTGAGAACTTTGGGGGTGCTGCGCATGGGCTTCGATTTTGCAGCAGCACCGGCAGGAAATGGGGCCGATACGTGTTGTCATTTATGGGCAAATTGTATCAAAGAGTATCATTTTTGAGTGGCATTTTTGGCCGCTGCGTAACCCCAAGACGCTATATAAATGATAGCTGTACAGCCTTGTAACGTGCGGTTTATTCAGGATTAAAAGCGCTTTTGCAAGTCCGAGCCCCGATCAGAATCGGGCCTTGAGCCAAGTTAGTGCTGTTTGCTGCACCTGCTGCTAAACGCTAAGATTTGCCAGCATTTCCCAATAAGCACCAAACCAATAGCACCCTATGTCCGACGGAGTGATCGAAAAGTCGTTTTGCACCACACGGGAAGCTGCGTCCCTGTTGGGCGTGTCGGTGGGCACGGTGCAACTGTGGGTGGAGTCCGGCTTGCTGCAGGCCTGGAAGACCAACGGAGGACACCGCCGTGTAATGCGCGATTCGATCGACCGGTTGGTGCGCAAGAGTCCGTCGATGCAGTCGCAGTCGGGTCCGGCGGGGCTGCCGATACGAAGGTTCAGCGTAATGGTGGTGGAAGATGACAACAGTTTGTTGCGTCTGTACCAGGCCAACATTTCGCGCTGGCCGATGCAGCCCGAATTGAATTGTTTTGAAAGCGCAGTGATGGCGCTGTTGGCGATGGGCAACCGTTGCCCGGATTTGCTGATTGCTGATCTGAATATGCCTGGCATGGACGGCTTTCATATGCTGCGTGAATTGCGCAAGAGCTTTGAAGCCGACAAGACCGCGATTGTGGTGGTTACCGGACTGGAGCCCGATGAAATTGCCCGCCGTGGCGGACTGCCCGCAGATGTGCAAGTCATGCCCAAGCCGGTTGCGTATGACCAACTGCTTGCCCTGGCCACGCGTCTGGCGCGCCAGCGCCATGCGCTCAACCCCCTGCTTGCCGCGTAGTGAAGCGTTGAACACCTGCCATGGCACAAGTACTTATCGTGGACGACCAGTCCGACATCCGACGCTTGCTCAAAATCAGCCTGGGCAAGGCGTGCGAAATTCTCGAGAGTGAGGACGGCATGAGTGCGCTGGAAATGATTCGCCACCACCGACCCAAGGTGGTGCTGCTCGACATCATGATGCCGGGCGAACTCAACGGCTTGCAGGTGCTGCAGGCGGCCAAGGCCGATCCGCATACGCGCGATGTGGTGATCGGCATCATGTCGGCGCGCGGTGAATCCACCGATTTTGAAGCCGCCGACGCCTTGGGCGCAGACGCCTATTTCGTCAAGCCCTTCAGCCCGATTCAGGTGGTGTCCTGGGTGCGCGAGCAGATCGAATAGCCCTTGCTGCAAAGTACCCGTCCCATGCCCGACTCCAACACTCCAACGCGCGCCCATTGGCGCACCCTGGTACTGGTGTGGCTGGCGGCCATGTGCCTGATCGCGCTCGCCTGGTGGCATGTGCTTACGACGATTGCCGAGAGCAAGGCGCGTGAACTGACGGTAGCGCAAACCGAGTTGGCCAACCTCACGCGCGTGAGCCAGGAGCACGCGATCCGCACCTTTCGCAGTGTCGACCAGGTCATCCGATTCATTCAGGTGCGCTATCTGGAGGTGGGCCCCAAGCTCGACCTGGCGGCACTGGTGCGCCAGGGCGTGATCGACGCCGAAATCTTTCCGCAAGTGGGCGTGATCGACGCCAAGGGTATGTACGCCGTGTCCAATATCGTGCTGAAGACACCGCTGGATTTGTCGGACCGCGAGCACTTCAAGGTACACGTGGCCGCAGACACCGGTCAGCTATTCATCTCCAAGCCCATTATTGGCCGCGCCAGCGGCAAATGGTCGGTCCAGTTGACGCGGCGCATCAGCCGCGCCAATGGCGAGTTTGCCGGGGTGGTGGTGGTCTCGATCGACCCCGGCTACTTCACCCGCTTCTACGGAGAGTTGCAGTTGGGCAGCGGTGCATTGGCGGCGCTCTACGGCGTGGACGGCATTGCCCGCGCGCGCATGGTGGGCACCAAGGAAGAATTTGGTACCGACGCTTCGGGCGGACCGATCATCCAGCGCTTGCAAAAGGGCGAGTTGGAGGGCAACCAGACCAGTGCTTCCAAGGTCGATGGCGTCGAGCGCATTTACCACTTTCGCAAGATTCCGCAGTACCCGTTAGCGGTGTTCATGGGCAAGGAGTTGTCGCAGGTCCTGACCAACCACAACCATGCGCGTGAAGACCTGTTGCGCCAGGTCGTGATGCTCACGCTGTTGGTGCTGACGCTGGCGGCTGTGATCACGCGCTATCTGGTGCAGGTTACGCGCGCGCTTGAAGTGCAGCGTCTGGCGCGCAATGCGTTGCAAAAGCAGGCCGGGCAACTGAACGAAATTTTTGAACTCAGCCCGGACGGATTCGTTTCGTTCGGTGTGGACAAGCGCATCAACTACGTCAGCCCGGCGTTTGCCCGCATGACCGACCAGGGGGCGACCCCGTTGGTAGGACTGGACGAGCACGGGTTTTCGCATTGGCTTAACAGCTTGTGCGAAGCCGGAACCAGTTTTGACGGACTCTCCGGGTTGCGCGGCGCAGCAGACGCGGCCCACGAAGGCGACAAGCCAGACGGAATCGATGCCAAGACCATCACGCTCAAAGGCAACAAGGTGCTGCAGTTGGCGCTGCGCAGCAGTGCGTCGGCCACGGTGTCGCAGGTGCTGCACCTGCGCGACGTGACGCGCGAGTTTGAAATCGACCAAATCAAGAGCGAGTTTCTGTCCACGGCAGCGCACGAGTTGCGCACGCCCATGGCCAGCATCCTGGGGTTCTCCGAACTGCTGATTACCCAGCCATTTGAAGAAGACCAGAAGCGCGAATTTCTGGACATCATTTACAAGCAGTCGATCGCGGTGGCAGCCATTCTGGACGAATTGCTCGATCTGGCGCGCATTGAGTCACGCCGGGGCAAAGACTTCAAGTTGACGCGCTTTGACCTCAATGAACTGGTGGCGCAGACGGTGGCCTCGTACCTGTGTCCGCAGGGGCGCGACCTGCCGGTGGTGGTGCGGGCCACGCAGCCGCAATGGCTGCTGGGCGACGCGGGCAAGCTGCACCAGGCCGTTCTCAACGTGCTCTCCAACGCCTACAAGTATTCGCCCCAGGGCGGGCCGGTGCGGGTGGAGGTGGATGCGCTGCTGGTGCGCGGCCAACTGCCCCAAGCCCGGATTCGCGTGACCGACCACGGTATTGGCATGACGCCTGAGCAAGCCAGCAAGGTGTGGGACCGCTTTTACCGCGTCGACACCTCGGGGCGCTACCCTGGCACCGGCTTGGGAATGAGCATCGTCAAGGAAATTGTCGGCTTGCACCACGGCAGCGTGTCGATTTCCAGCGCGCTCGGGCAAGGTACCTGCGTCAGCCTGTGCCTGCCGGTGGACTCGTCCAAGGCTTGAACCAGCGCAGGCCTCGAACCACCATGCGATTCATCCCCAACTTCGGCGTGCTGCGCATCAGCATCATCACCATGATGCTGATGACCGTTCTGCTGGTGGGGCTGGGCATGTATGCCATTCAGACCTCCAACCAGCACCAGTCGCATATCAGTCTGGCCAATCACCAGCGTGTGCTGCTGCAGCGCATGCATGGCAGCTTGCTGCAGATGACCTTGCCCCGTTCCACTGCTCCCGCTAGCGCCCCACTGCAAAAGCAACTGACTGAGGCGGCGAACCAGTTCAACACCGTGCTGAAAGGATTTGCCGCCGGCTACGCGGGTCCCGATGGCCTGGGTGATACGGTGGAACTGCCGCCACTCAAAAAACAGCCGGAGCTTGCCAGTGTGCTGGCGCGCAGCGAGCAACTGTGGCAAACCTACTATCCCCTGGTGCAGGCAGTGGGTTCGAGCCAGACTGTGTCGCCCCAGGCGATTGACCAAGCGTTTCAATTCTCTGATCAGCGCACCGACGAACTGCTGGGGATGATCGACGAGATCACGATGTTCATGGTGCAACATAACCATGACGAATTGCAACGCCTGCGCTGGCTGCAAAGGGCGGTGGCGGCGATGGTTCTAATGCTGGGGGTGATTGCCCTGGTAGTCAAACACAAGGGCAAACTTCTGGAGAACCAGGAGTTGCAGCGCCTGGAGGCTGAGTCGCAGTTTCTGGACAGCGAACTGGTGCAAACGCGCCAGCAGTTGCGCGACCTGATGGTGGTTAGCCCCGACCTGGTGTGGAGCAAGGACGAAAACGGCGTGTACCTGAGCTGCAACCGTTCCTACGAAGTCTTCAAAGGTCGTGCGGCCGACAGCCTGACCGGCCGCAACGAAATCGACCTGTACGAAGCCCAGCAGACCCAAGCCGAGCGCACGCGTGACGAAAAGCTGATGGCCGAAGGCCAGTCGATTCACACCGAAGTGCGTCTGACCTCGGCCGCCAACGCTCAGGTGGGCTTGTTCGAGATTGTGCGCACGCCTTTGCGCCGTGCCGACGGAGGCCGCGCGGGCGTGCAAACCGTGGCGCGCGACATCACGCTACGGCGCCAGACCGAAGTGCAACTGGTGAACATGCACGAGCGGCTGCGCCTGTTCGAAAAGTGCGTCGCCAGTCTCAACGACGCGGTGTTGATAACCGAGGCCGAGCCACGTCAGCCGCCGGGCCCGCGCATCGTGTTTGTCAACGACGCCTTTACGCACATGACCGGCTACACCCAGGACGAAGTGCTGGGCATGACGCCGCGCATTCTGCAGGGGCCGCGCACGGATCGTGGCGAGCTCGATCGCATACACCAGACGCTGGAGAACTGGCAGTCCGGGCGCTTTGAGGTTGTCAACTACGCCAAGGACGGGCGCGAATTCTGGGTCGAACTGGTGATCTCCCCGATTGCCGACGGCAGCAATGGCGACTGGTACACGCACTGGGTCTCGGTGCAGCGCGAGATCACGCAGCGCAAGCAAAGCGAGTCCGAAATTGCCCAGCTCTACGACCGGGCGCTGGAGTCGTCGCGGCTCAATTCGCAATTCCTCTCGGTGGTGGACCGCGAAGTTCGCACACCTATCAACGGTATTGCCGACATGGCGCAAAAGCTTGGGAAAACCACGCTCACCCTCCAGCAGCAAGAGTACGCCAGCGCCGTGGCTCAGTCGGCACAAGACCTGGCGGTGATCGTCAATGACATTCTGGATTTATCCAAGCTTGCGGCCGGGCGCCTGAGCATCGAGATTGAAGCATTCGCATTGCAGCCCATGGTGCAAGCCTGCGTGGCCCAGTTGGCACCCAAGGCGCAGCGCAAGCATCTGCAACTGCAATTGGAGCTCGATCCCGCCCTGCCGCCGATCGTTTTTGGTGACGCCAATCGCGTGCGCCAGGTTCTGTTCAACCTGCTCGACAACGCGCTCAACTTCACCAGCGCGGGCAGCGTGCAACTCGCGCTGCGCGTGGTGCAAGACGGTGCCGGGGTGCAGTGGCTGCGCTTTGAAGTGCGCGATACCGGTGTCGGTCTCTCGGCCGCTGCGCAAACGCATTTGTTCCTGAGCGCTCACCCGATCCATGGGCTAGCACCCGAAACAGCGCATTCGGTCGGTCTGGGTCTGGCCCTGTGCAAGCAGTTGGTGACCTTGATGCAAGGCAGCATCGGGGTCAGCAGTGAGGAAGGTCGGGGCTCGACCTTCTGGTTTGAACTGGCCTTGGCAACGCCAGCGGCAGCGCCCACTTTGAATATTGATTGAGGCTTTCCCCATGCAACGTTTTCTGGACCGCATCGAACG
>CAIPBW010000298.1 GCA_903863395.1 uncultured beta proteobacterium | reverse complement strand
GGCACGTTGTGCCCCAGGGCCTCCACCGCTTCCGGGTGCGTAAGCGCTGCCTGGATCACCAGCCCAATGCGGGTATGGGTCAGCAGCAGCCACACCGACAGCAGCATCACCAGGGCTACCAGCATCATGAAGCCGCGCGTGGCCGGAAACGGCGAGCACACCACGCGCACCGCAGCGTCGGATGCGCTGCACAGTTCTGCCGGAGCCGCACCCCAGAGCAGTTGCAGGCCCTGGACCGAATGGTTGATCAGCGTGAACGCCGGGCCTTGCAATACCTCGGGCGGGTGAAACTCCAGCGCGATGCGCCCCCACACCAGTTGCACCAACTCCAGCACCACGTAGGACAGGCCAAAGGTGATCAGCAGTTCGGGCACATGGCCAAACTTGTGCACGCGGCGCAGGCAGACACGCTCAAACCCGGCACCGAACGCGCCCACCACCAAAGGTGCGATCACCAGCGCCGGCCAAAAGCCCACCCACTGGGCGATGCTGTAGCCCACATAGGCCCCCAGCATGTAAAAGCTCGCGTGCGCAAAGTTGAGCACGCCCATCATGCTGAAGATCAGCGTCAAGCCCGAACTCAGCAGGAACAGCAACAGGCCATAGCTCAGCCCGTTGAGCATCGAGATAATGAAAAACTCCATGGATGGTTCCGAGATTTCAGTCAGAGGTCGAAATTTAAGACACAGTTCGCGTTAACGCGCCACCACGTCATAAAGGTTACCGTCACTGCGAGGAGCGAAGCGACGTGGCAGTCCATAACTTCATGCCCGCATGGATTGCCGCGCTCCGCTCGCAATGACAACCCTTCTCTCTTCCCCGTCATCGCGAGGCCTTCCCACTCAGTCTTCGTGCGGCCTTCCCTCCCCGTCATCGCGAGGCCATGCCACACCCTCGTCATCGCGAGGCCGTCAGGCCGTGGCGATCCATGACTTCGGCTTGCAAGACTCCCCACATCAAGAGGGCCAATCAGGGACGCTTCATCTGGCAACTGGTGGGCGTGCTGGAGACGTAGTTGGGGTACTCCTTGAGCGGTGCCAGCGTCATGCCGGTGTTCTCGGGGCTGTAGGGGTATTTCTTGTCGGCCTTTTGCCAGACCGTGATGTAGAGCGGCTGCTGCAACTGGTGGTCGGTCTTGCGCATTTCCACTTCGCCGTTGAAGCTGTCAACCTTCAGGCCTTCAAGCGCTGCGGCCACCTTGAGCGGATCGGTCGACTTGGCCTTGGCCATGGCCGCCCCCAGGGTCTGGAAGATGCGGATGGTGGCACCGGTGTAGAAGTCGTCGTTGTACTTGGCCTTGAACTCGTACATCCACTTGTCCATCCGCCCACCCATGTTGTAGTGGTTGTAGGCAATCTGGTAGACGCGCCCAGCCCCATTGGTGCCCAATGCGGTGGGCGTGCCGGTCACGCCAGCGTAGTAGGTAAAGAACTTGCCGGTGTAGCCGCCTTCGTTGGCCGCCTTGACCAGCAGCGACAGGTCCGAGCCCCAGTTGCCGGAGACCACGGTGTCAGCGCCGGAAGCCTTGATCTTGGCGATGTAGGGCGCAAAGTCGCGCACTTGCGCCAGGGGGTGCAGGTCTTCGCCCACGATCTGGATGTCGGGGCGCTTGCGCGCCAGGGTTTCCTTGGTGTACTTGGCAACCTGAACGCCGTGCGAGTAGTTCTGCCCCAGGATGTAAACCTTCTTGATGTCCTTCTGGGTTTCCATGAAGCTCGACATCGCTTCCATCTTCATTGAGGTGTCGGCGTCAAAGCGGAAGTGCCAGTAGCTGCACTTGCTGTTGGTGAGGTCGGGGTCCACCGCCGAGTCGTTGAGGTAGATGACTTCCTTGCCGGGGTTGCGTTCGTTGTACTTGCTGACCGCATCGGTCAGCGCCAACGCCACCGATGAGCCATTGCCCTGGATGATGTAGCGCGCCCCCTGGTCGATGGCGGCCTTGAGCGCGTTCAAACTTTCGGTGGGGCTGAGCTTGTTGTCGATGCCGGTGACTTCGAACTTGACGCCCGCCGGGTTGCCCGCGCCGCTGAACTTCTCGGCAAAAAACTGGTAACCCTTGAGCTGGCTGATGCCCACCGGACCGAGCAGTCCGGTCAGGGGGTCGATGCGCACCATTTTGACGGTTTCGCCCTTTTGCGCCATGGCCGAACTGGCACACAGCAGACAAGTCACCACGGCCAACGATTTCATTGCAAACTTCATGGTATCCCTCCTGTAAATCACATTGCCCTCAAGCGTACAAGCTATCGGGCGGCGCAACGCGAGGGATTTCCCGTAGGCGGTATCACCAAGGCGACTGGCGTCGCCCGGGTGAGAGGCTTGCCTGTCAATCAGACCGTGGGCAGCTTGTAGTCTTTGAGGACTTCGCGCAACTTGGTCTTTTGCATCTTGCCGGTGCCGCCCAGCGGAATGGCGTCGACAAACACCACGTCATCGGGGATTTGCCATTTGGCGGTCTTGCCTTCGTAAAAGGCGATCAGTTCGTCGCGTGTGACCTCCATGCCGGGCTTCTTGACCACTGTAATGATGGGGCGCTCGTCCCACTTGGGGTGCTTCATGCCAATGCACGCAGCCATGGCCACGGCCGGGTGCGCCATGGCAACGTTCTCGACATCAATCGAGCTGATCCACTCGCCACCGGACTTGATCACGTCCTTGCTGCGGTCGGTAATCTGCATGTAACCGTCGGCGTCGATGGTGGCCACGTCGCCGGTGGGGAACCAGCCGTCCACCAGCGGCGAGCCGCCCTCGGCCTTGAAGTAGTCGCTGATCACCCAGGGTCCCTTGACCAGCAAGTCGCCATAGGCCTTGCCGTCCCAAGGCAGGTCTTTGCCGTCTTCGCCCACGATCTTCATATCGACGCCGAAAATGCTGCGCCCCTGCTTCAGGCGCACCTTCATCTTGTCCGCCGAATCCAGCGGCAAGTGCTTGTTCTTGAGCGTGCACACCGTTCCCAGCGGCGACATTTCGGTCATGCCCCAGGCGTGCAGCACTTCCACACCGTACTGGTCGTTAAAGGCGGCAATCATGGCCGGCGGGCAGGCTGACCCGCCAATCACCGTGCGCTTGAGGGTAGAAAACTTGAGGTTGCCCGCATGCATATGGGCCAGCATCATCTGCCACACGGTGGGCACGCCCAGGGCGTAATTCACTTTCTCGGACTCAATGAGTTCAAAGATCGACTTGCCATCCATGGCTGGCCCCGGAAACACCAGCTTGGCACCGGTCATGGCCGCCGAATACGGAATACCCCAGGCGTTGACATGGAACATGGGCACCACCGGCAGCACGCAGTCGCGCGCGCTCAGGCTCAGGGCATCGGGCAAGGCGGCTGCCATTGCATGCAGCATGGTTGAACGGTGGCTGTAGAGCGCTGCCTTGGGGTTGCCAGTGGTGCCGCTGGTGTAGCACATGCTCGAAGCCGAGTTTTCGTCAAAGCTGGGCCAGGTGTAGGTTGACGACTGGGCGCCAATCCAGGCTTCGTAGCTCTGCAGACCGGGGATGCCGCTGTCGGCGGGAAGCTTGTCGGCATCGCACAGGGCAATGTAATGCTTGACCGTGTGGCAGCGTGCATGGATGGCCTTGATGATGGGCAGGAAGCTCATGTCAAAGCACAGCACTTTGTCTTCTGCGTGGTTGACAATCCAGGCAATCTGTTCGGGGTGCAGGCGCGGGTTGAGCGTGTGCAGCACGCGGCCAGTGCCGCTCACACCAAAGTACAACTCCAGGTGGCGGTAGCCGTTCCAGGCCAGCGTGGCCACGCGGTCACCGAACGCCAGGTTCATCTGGTCGAGCGCATTGGCCGCCTGGCGAGAACGCACTGCAGCCTCCTTGTAGGTATAGCGGTGGATGTCGCCTTCAACCCGGCGGGAAACCACCTCTGCCTCGCCGTGGTGGCGTTCGGCAAATTCGATCAACGACGAAATCAGCAACTGTTGGCTTTGCATTAACCCGAGCATGGCGCGTATCTCCTGAAATAAATGGGGAACATTGTCGCGCAGCTTCGCGCGCGTGGCCGCATGGTACCCCTTTCAAGCCCCCAACAATGCAGGGAGATAGTCAAGTGCGGGACAATTCCGCAATGACAAATTGCCCCCCGAACGCGTTCGCTTCGCGCCCCTGCTTGCAGCCCAGCGGCAGCGCGCGCGCTCTTGGCGAGGCGTTCTTTGTTGCCACCCCTACCGCCACCCTGCCCGACCCCTACTGGGTGGGGCGCAGCGTGGCCCTGGCGCAAGAGCTTGGCCTCTTTGGCGTGGCCGAGGGCGACCCTGCCTGGTTGCAACTCTTGAGCGGCAACCGTCCAGTGCATGAGGTTGCGCCGCTGGCGGGCGTGTACAGCGGCCACCAGTTTGGCGTGTGGGCCGGGCAACTTGGCGACGGGCGCGCGCACCTGCTCGGCGAGGTGGCGGGCCAGGAAATCCAGCTCAAGGGCGCGGGCCTGACACCGTTTTCGCGCATGGGCGATGG
>CAIPBW010000297.1 GCA_903863395.1 uncultured beta proteobacterium | reverse complement strand
GGTGTCGAGCTCCACCAGTACCTGGCCCTTGCGCACGCGGTCGTTTACGTCTACCAGCACGCGCAGCACGGTGCCCGAGAGTTCGCTGCCAATGCTGACCGATCGCGTGGGCTGCAGCGTGCCGTTGGCGGCCACGCTCAAGGTCAGGTTGCCGCGCCCCACCGGCTCGGTCACAAACACCGGCGCTGCACTGCTTTGCGCGCTGGTCTGCCAAAAATACACGCCGCCTGCTGCCAGCGCAAGCAGCGCCGCCGTGGCCCAGACGGCGGGTCTGCGCCACCAGACGCTGGCCGCTGGTGCGTTGAGCAAGGCCAGAATTTGCTGGGCTGCCGCAGGGGGAGCCGTGGGTGAAGGGGTCGTCATGGAAGGCCTCGCAATCTGCTGAAGGTTTACTGCCAGCCGCCACCGAGCGCCTTGTACAGGCGTACCACGTCGGTGCCGAGGTCGGCGCTTGCGCTGCTCAGGCTGTCCTGTGCGGCCAGCAGCGTGCGCTGCGCCTGCAGAACAATCTGGAAGTCGATCAGGCCGCTGGCATAGCGCTGCTGTGCCATCTGGGCAGCATCACTTGCCGCTGCGGCGGCTTCTTTCAGGTGCGCCCAGCGCAGGCGGTCTTGGGTCAGGCTGGCCAGGGCATCTTCCACCTCTTTCAAGGCGTTGAGGACGGTGGCCTCGTAGGCTACCTGCACCTGTTCCAGCGAAGCCTGCTGCGCGCGCACTTGGGCCTGGGCCGCACCGCCGTCAAAAACCGGCAGCGCGATGCTGGCCAGCAGTGCGTTGACCACCGTTGCACCACTGGTGAGCGCACCCAGCGTGAGCGCATTGGCACCGACCGAGGCGCTGACAGAAAAGCCGGGGTAGCGCGCCGCGTCGGCGGCAGAAACGCGTGCCAGTGCGGCCTGAATGCGGTGTTCTGCTGCGCGCACATCGGGGCGCTGGCGCAGGGTCTGGGCGGGTATTGCCAGAGTCACATCGTCGCTGGCTTGCGGGATGGCACCGGCCTGGGCGCTCAGTGCTTGTAGCGCCTGTGGCGTTTGCCCGGTGAGCACGGCCAGGCTGTGGCTGGCATTGAGAATGGCCGCTTGGAGGGCCGGGAGTTGGGCGCTGGTTTGTTCGGTGGCGCTGCGGGCTTGCTGCACTTCCAGGGCCGAGGCCAGGCCCGCCTGGGTACGCCATTGGGTGATTTTCAGGGTCTGTTGCTGGCTGGCCAGATTGCTGCTGGCAATCGCCTGGCGCGCTTGCTGGGCGCGCAACTGGAGGTAGGCCAGAGCTACTTCGGCGGCAACCGACACCTTTACGTCGGCCAGCGTGGCACCCGAGGCCAGCACGTCGGCATCCATCGCTTGCAGCGCGCTGTGTTGGCCACCAAAAATATCGGGCTCCCAACTGGCATCGAGCCCGAGGCGAAAACTGTTGACCGGGCTGGCCGAATCGGTCTGGTTGCGCTGGGCCGAAGCCGTTGCCCCCACACCCGGTAGCAGGCCAGCGGCGTTGACCTCACGCAGCGCACGCGCCTGGCGCAGTGCCGCCTGGGCCGAACGGATGCTGGTGTTGGCGCGCTCGCTGCGCTCAATCAGGTTGGTGAGCAGTGGGTCATGGAACAACTCCCACCAGCGCGCCAGCGACGTGCCCGCGTGGGCCTGGGCGGGTAGCGACGTGGACCAGGCCGCAGGCACCGCCTCGGCTTGCGCAGGCGGTGTTTCGGGCGCAACCGATGCGCAGCCCGACACGGCACATGCCATGCACGCGGTCCAGAAAGCGGTGTGCACCCGCCTCTCTGAAAGAACGGTTGTCGCTGGGTTCATGCTGGCATTGTGCGCCGCCGCTGTAACCCACACGATTCGGCGCGGTGAAGACGTGTAAAGCGCCCATTGCCTGCGCATGGGACAATCGCCGCCTATGCATCCAAAAGCCTTGCTTGAAGCCTGTTCTGAACTGGTTCGACTGACCCTCAAATTTGACCATCCGGCCGACGCCATCGTGTCGCGTTTTTTCCGCGACCACCGGGGCCTGGGCCCGCGCGAGCGTGCCACCATGGCCGAGACCGTGTACACGGTGCTGCGCAAGAAATTGTTGTTTGACCACCTTGCGCCTTCGGGCAGCGGCTCCAAGGAGCGGCGCCTGGCAATTCTGGGCTTTTACGGCCCCGGCGACTTTTTGCGCAGCGCCTTGTCGCCGCAGGAAGTGGCCTGGCTCGACGCGTGCGAGCAAGTCAAGCCCGCTGACCTGATGGAGCGCCATCGCCACAACCTGCCCGAGTGGCTGGTGCAGCCGCTCAAAGACCAATTGGGCGACGAGTTCTGGCCGCTGGTGGAACAACTCAACCGCGGTGCCGGGCTGGACCTGCGCGTCAACACCTTCAAGGCCAAGCGCACCGATGTGCAAAAGGCGCTGGCCCAGGCCGGCATTAAGGCAGTTGCTACGCCGTATTCGCCCTGGGGCCTGCGCATTGCGGGCAAGCCCGCGCTCAACAAGAACGAGGCTTTTGTACGCGGGGACTTTGAGGTGCAGGACGAAGGCTCGCAGTTGCTCTCCATGCTGCTTGACGCCAAGCGGGGCGAGATGGTGGTGGACTTTTGTGCCGGCGCGGGCGGCAAGACGCTGGCCATAGGAGCGTGCATGCGCAGTACCGGACGCCTGTATGCGTTTGACACTTCGGCGCACCGGCTCGACGCTTTCAAGTCGCGCTTGAAGCGCAGCGGCCTGTCCAACGTGCACCCGGCGGTGATTGCGCACGAGCGCGACGAGCGCGTCAAGCGCCTGTCGGGCAAGATGGACCGGGTGCTGGTGGACGCGCCCTGCTCCGGGCTGGGAACGCTGCGCCGCAACCCCGACCTGAAGTGGCGGCAAAGCCCGCAGGCCGTGGCCGAGATGGCGCTCAAGCAGGCAGCCATTTTGCAAAGCGCGGCGCGCTTGCTCAAACCCGGCGGGCGATTGGTGTATGCCACTTGCAGCGTACTGCCGCAGGAGAACGAGGCCATTGCCGATGCGTTTTCTGCCGCGCACCCGGACTTTGCGGCGCTGCCGGTGGGCGAGGTGCTCGCCGGACTCAAACTGGAAAACGCCGCCAGCCTGTGCAGTGGGGGTGAGGCTGGCGCGCAGTATCTGCGCCTGTGGCCGCACCGCCATGCCACCGACGGATTTTTTGCTGCCGTGTGGCACAAGGTTTAGTGCACCTCTTGGGGTGTTGTAACGATGAGGTTGAATGAATGATGTGGATTTTTGATGGCGCGTTGATGGAGTGGCTGACCAATGGCGCGTGGGGTTTGAGTGCCTGGCAGACCGTGATCTTCACCCTGACGGTAACGCACGTCACCATGATCAGCGTCACCGTGTTCCTGCACCGCCACCAGGCGCACCGCGCGCTTGACCTGCACCCGCTGGCGTCGCACTTCTTTCGGTTCTGGCTGTGGCTGACCACCGGGCAGGTGACCAAGGAGTGGGCCTCGATCCACCGCAAGCACCACGCCAAGTGCGAGCAGGCCGAAGACCCGCACAGCCCGCACGTATACGGCATCAAGACCGTGCTGCTGCAGGGCTATGAGTTGTACCGGGCCGAGGCGGTCAAGCCCGAGACCCTGGCGCGCTATGGGCATGGCACGCCCAACGACTGGCTGGAGCGCAATCTGTACACCCGCTTCTCGCACCTGGGCCTGGTGCTGCTGCTGCTGATCGACCTGACGCTGTTTGGCGCGCTGGGCCTCACGGTATGGGCGGTGCAAATGGTGTGGACCCCGGTGATGGCGGCGGGCATCATCAACGGCGCGGCGCACTACTGGGGCTACCGCAACTTTGAGGCGCCAGACGCCAGCACCAATATCTCGCCCTGGGGCATTCTGATTGCGGGCGAAGAGCTGCACAACAACCACCATACCTATCCCACTTCGGCCAAGCTCTCGGTCAAGCCGTATGAGTTTGACATCGGCTGGGTCTATATCCGCGCGCTGCAGGCGCTGGGGCTGGCGCGGGTGAAGAAGACGCCACCCAAGGCCGCCTATGGCGCGGTGCGCCCAGTGGCCGACGAAAAGACCCTGGAAGCGCTGATTGCCAACCGCTACGAAATCATGGCCGCCTACGCCCAGGGCTTGCGCACGACCGCACGCGCCGAACTGGCGGCGCTGCGTGCGCGCAGCTCGGACGCAAGCTTGCTCAAGACCGCGCGCCGCTGGATTCACCGCGACACCGACCGGGTGCCGCCCGCCGTGGTGCTGGAGATTGCCAAGGTGCGCGCGATTTCGCCGCTGCTCGACCAGATGGTGGGCATGCGCGAAGAGCTGCGCCAGATGTGGCTCAACACCTCAGTCTCGCGCGAGCAATTGGCGCACGACCTGCAGGCCTGGTGCCAGCGCGCCGAAGCCAGCGGCATAGCTGCGCTGAGCGAGTTCTCCTACCGGCTGCGCGCGGCACGGGTCTGAGCGCACCGGCTCAGGTGTTTTGCGCTCGCCACTAGGGTATCAGCCTGATACTGCACCAGGGCGTATCGGTCTATAGTGTGGCCATGTTCACTCAGCAGTGGGTTAAACCGGCGCACGCCCCTATGGAAACACCCGTCGCAGCAAAGAGTTTGCAAGCATCCCGTCACGCTGAGCCCAGCCCGGACCAGATCACGCTGGACCTGGCGATTCCGGTCCACCAGCGCTGGAATGACATCCTGTGCGCTGCCGTGGCCGCGCACGAGACGCTCGACGTTGCCACCCTCAAGCGTGATGACTGCTGCGACCTGGGGCGTTGGCTGCACAGCGGTGCCAGTGCCCGTTATGGTTCCAGGCCAGCCTTTGTCGGTTTGCTCAAGCGGCACAGGGAGTTTCACGACGTGGTTGGCATCGTGGCCGCAGCCATCAATGGTGGAGAGTACCTTGACGCCAAGTCCATGCTCGGCGCGCACTCCCAGTTTGCCTATGCCTCCATAGACGTGTGCGTAGCGATCATGAAGCTACGCTTTGCCGTGGGCGACTGAGCCCTGGCGCCCTTCGCAGTACCTGTGGCCGAGCGCGGTTTTGCGGCGTCGGCTACCATGCGCCAGCGGGCATCCTCCCCTGTGGTCACTCTGGAGCAACTGATTTGGTGAATATCAACGCTGCCCGCAAGACCTGGCCAGTTGCGCTGCTGCTGGTGGCGGCGCTGGTAGTTACCGTGTCGGCCAGTTTGGGCGTCAAGCAGGGCATTGAGCAGGACGCACGCAAGCAATTTGCCTTTGAATGCGATCAGGTGACGCTCAAGATTCAGGAGCGCCTTGGTGCCTATGCGCTGATTCTGCGCGGTGGTGCCGGACTGTTTGGCACCACAGGCACGGTGGATCGCAATGCGTGGCGCGCCTACGTCCAGACACTTGACGCCGTCAAGAGCGTTCCGGGGGTGCAGGGGATTGGCTTTGCCAAGGTGATCTCGCCAGACCAATTGGCTGCGCACATTGATCAGCTTCACCGTGAGGGGTTTACCCAATACACGGTGCGCCCCCCGGGTGAGCGCGCGCTCTACACCTCCATCATCTACATCGAGCCGTTTCGTGACCGCAACCTGCGCGCTTTTGGCTACGACATGTTTTCCGAGCCGGTGCGGCGCGCGGCCATGGAGCACGCGCGCGACACCGGCGAAGCAACACTGTCGGGCAAAGTGGAACTGGTGCAGGAAACGGGCAAAGAGGTGCAAGCCGGAACGTTGATGTACGTGCCGGTCTATCGCAACGGCGCGGAAGTGGGGACGGTGGAACAAAGACGCGCGGCGCTGATCGGCTGGGTGTACAGCCCCTACCGCATGAATGATCTGATGGGCGGCATTCTTGCCAACTGGATGAGCCAGCAGGGCAAGCTGGTGGATTTGCACATTTACGACGGAGCCGTTGCTTCGCCTGCCGCGCTGCTGTTTGACAGCAAGCCGTCCAAGTCCCCGCAGGTGCAGTCGCTGTTCTACCAGACGCGCACGATCGACTTCAACGGACGTCCCTGGCGTCTGGGGTTCTACCAGGCCGAGGCGGTGTCGGGCATCAGCTATGCACCCGCCTGGACGGTGCTGTTGGGCGGCACGGCGGTGAGCGTGCTGTTGGCGGCCTTGCTGCTTTCGGTGATCACCACCCGCAGCAGCGCCAAGCGCATGGCCGCCAACCTGACCGAAGAGGTGCGGCTGCATGTCGAGCAGATCGACGCCATCTTTGCGCTCAGCCCGGATGGCTTTGTCACCCTGGATGCGGTGCGGCGCATCCGCTTTGTGAGCCCCGCGTTTTCGGGCATGACCGGCCTTGATGCCGAAGACTTGATCGGCATGGACGAGGACAGCTTCTACCGACTACTCAAGCGCCTTTGTGCGGGCGAGGCCGATTCGCAGAGCATTGCCACGCTGCGCGCGAATGCGCAACCCAACGCTGTGGCCAGCGCAGATGCGGTGCGCGATCAGACAATTGAATTGGCGGGCGAGGTCAATCGTGTGCTGAAGGTGAGCCTGCGCATACCCAGGACGCAGGCGGTGTCATTGATCCTCTACTTTCGCGACATCACGCATGAAACCGAGGTGGACCGCCTGAAAAGCGAATTTCTGGCGCATGCGGCGCACGAACTGCGCACGCCCATGGCGAGCATCCACGGCTTTACGGAACTGCTGCTATCGCGCGAGTTTGACGAGGCTGAGCGGCGTGATTTTCTGGAAACCATTTTCCGCCAGTCGCATGTGATGGTGTCGATCATCAACGAGCTGCTTGACCTGGCACGCATTGAGGCACGGGGCGGCAAGGATTTCACGCTGGGTGCGCTGGACCTGGAGGTGCTGTTGCAGCAACTCATCGAGGGGTTCAAAACGCCCAAGGGGCGCGCGCCGTTGCAGCGTGTTGCGTCCGGCCGATCGCTGTGGGTACACGCAGACCGGAGCAAGCTGACCCAGGCCATCAGCAACGTGATTTCCAATGCCTACAAATACTCGCCCAGAGGGGGCGACGTGCACATCGACTTGCCGCAGGACGCTGCCGCTGGGCGCATTGGCATCCGCGTTGTTGACCACGGCATGGGCATGAGCAGCGCGCAGCTTGCGCGGGTATGCGAGCGTTTTTACCGCGCTGATGCTTCGGGCAATATCCCGGGCACCGGCTTGGGCATGAGCATCGTCAAGGAGATTGTCGAACTGCATGGCGGCCAACTCGACATTGCCAGCACGTTGGGCAATGGAACCACCGTGACGATCTGGCTGCCGACCACTGCGCCAGGCAGTGCCTGAGCCAACCATTGTGCTTGCGCTCGGGGTTACGAACACTTGTAGGTGTTGGCTCGCCCAGGGGTGCGCTGGGCCGCGTCGCTGAACGGGTCGAGTCTGACGGTTGCTGAGCGCTCCACCATGATGCAGGTGACCGAATTGCCGCCAATCCAGATATCGTCACCTTCCTGGAGCACGTGCACGCGGCCTGCGCGGCTCAGGGCTGTGCCCTGGCTGGCGATGTACTGCGCGGGTGCCAGGCTCGCACCGATAAGCCACTGCGCCAGCGCGGCGTTGAGGCTGCCGGTGACGGGGTCTTCGGCCAGCCCGTTGTTGCCCGGGAAAAAGGCGCGCACTTCAAACGCGCATTCGTGGCCGGGGTCGTGCGGGCCCACCACGCCGATATCCAGACCGGCCAGCACGGCACCGTCGGGCTTGAGCGCGAGCACCTGTTGGGCCGAGCGCAGCATCACGCCGCGCCAGTGGGGACCGTTGTCGCACCAGGCGTGGTGAATGATGTCGGCGCGGCAAACGCCAACCGCGTACCGTCGCGGCGCAGTTTGACCAGCCCCACGCCGCACTCCTGCACCACAGAGGCGCTGATGGATACGACGATTGCCGGGTTCGTGAAGTCGTGATGTGGTGGCTTACGCTTGCACTATTGGCGATCTAGCGTTGTTTCACGAAGTTGCCGGGTGCGTCGCCGATGGACGGGTATCCTTTGCGTGGTGCTCCCATTGGGGGCGGCTTGGTTTGACCGCTGGAATGCGCCTGCAGCCATTGCTGCCACGCAGGCCACCATGAACCCTGTTGCTTTTCGGTGGTCTGCAACCATTCCTGGTTTCCGATGTGCGCCGCTTTCAGTCGTTTGGTCTTGAGTCTGAAGTGGCGTTTTGGATGAACAGGGCCGGCAATGATGCCGGCGTTGTGGCCGCCCGAGGTTAGCAAGAAGGAGTAGTCGTCCGAGCGGACCAGGTTGCCAATTTTGTAAACGGAAGTCCATGGTGCAACATGATCCGCCTCGGTGCCAACGACAAACATGGGAACGCTGATATCCGACAGTGTGATCACTTGTCCATTCAACGAGAACTTGTTGGTGGCAAGATCGTTATTCAAATAGAGACGATTAAGGTACTCCGTGTGCATCCGGTACGGCATGCGGGTGCCATCTGCATTCCACGCCATCAGGTCAATCATCGTATCGCGCTGTCCCTTGAGGTAGTTGTTGATGATGGGCTGCCAGATCAAATCTTTTGACCGCAGCAGCGCAAATGCACCGCCCATTTGCGCGCTCTCGAGCACTCCCTTTTTGTACATGGTTGCTTCCAGCATGGCTAACTGGCTTGCATTGATGAAGTAGGCCAGCTCGCCCGGTTCGGAGAAGTCAGCTTGCGCGGCAAACAAGGTAACCGAAGCGAGGCGTTGATCGCGTTCGTGGGCCAGCATCGCAGCGCCAATCGACAGCAGCGTTCCGCCAATGCAATAGCCCACTGAATGTACTTTGCGATTGGGCACAACGGCAGTAACTGCATCAAGTGCTGCTCGAAACCCCTTGTTCAGGTAGTCATCCATGCACACGTCGCGATCCGCCGGACTGGGGTTCTTCCAGGAGATCATGAACACCGTGTGGCCCTGATCGACGAGAAACTTCACGAGTGAATTTTTCGGACTCAGGTCCAGGATGTAGTACTTCATGATCCATGCGGGAACAATCAGTAGCGGCTCTGCGTGGGTTGTTTTTGTTGTTGGCGAATACTGGATAAGCTCAATCAGGTCGTTGCGGAAGATCACCTTTCCGGGTGTGACCGCCACGGTTTTACCGACTTCAAACGCATCGGTTCCTTCCGGGGGCGCACCATTCAGGGTGCTCTTGAGGTCCTTCAGCCAGTTCTTTACGCCGCGAACCAGATTCTGGCCTTTTTCCGATTGGGTAAGTGCCAGTAGTTCAGGGTTGGAACCTAGATAGTTTGATGGTGCGCTGGCGTCCAACAACATCCGAACTGAAAACTGAACCAACTTTTCCTGGTACGGGTCAACCCCGGGCACACCTTCAACGGCTTTGTTGACCAACGCGGCACTGTTTTGGTACGCCCTTGCATAGACGTTGAACGGCCATTGCGACCAATCCACTTTACCAAAGCGTGGATCAGAGGTGCCGTCGAATCCGTCATTGGGTGCTACAGGCGCACCTGTCATGGCTTTGAGCGCAAACTCCCACGTGTCTGCGGTTCGGGATATCAATTCCTGTCGCAGTTCAAACTGTCGCGAAGGCGAGAGCGCCAAATGCGCGGCCCAATCGGCCCACGCGCTCGAAAATGCCTTTGGAGATAGTCCGCCTGTCAACTTTGCGATTTGGGCGCGGAACTCTTTGTCAAAATCTATCCCGTTCGGAAGCGGGGGGGTGGATGTCATCGCGGGTCTCCTCTTTGATGCACGTCTG
>CAIPBW010000296.1 GCA_903863395.1 uncultured beta proteobacterium | reverse complement strand
GGCGGCGTTTGACTTTTTGCAGGCCGTGCCAACGATTGCCCGCAAGCTCCAGACCCTGCTCGACGTGGGCCTGTCGTACATCAAGCTCGGCCAGGCCGCCACCACGCTATCGGGCGGCGAGGCGCAACGCGTCAAGCTGGCACTGGAACTCTCCAAGCGCGACACCGGGCGCACGCTCTACATTCTGGACGAGCCCACCACCGGGCTGCACTTTGCCGACATCGACCTGCTGCTCAAGGTGCTGCACCAGTTGCGCGACGCGGGTAACACGATTGTGGTGATCGAGCACAACCTGGACGTCATCAAAACCGCCGACTGGATCATCGACATGGGCCCCGAAGGCGGCTCCGGCGGCGGCGTTGTGCTGGGCGTTGGCACCCCCGAGACCATCGCCGCCATGGCGCACAGCTACACCGGGCACTACCTCAGGCGGTTGCTTGCAGGGTAGTGCACGGCAGACTCCTTAAATCGACGGCGTTGCCAGGTAGGCGGCAATGTCGATCAGGTCCTGGCTGGTGAGGGTCGAGTATTTGCCCATGCCACCCCGGTTGGCGCTGATGGCGCCCTGGAGAAGGGTCGGGTTGTTGGCACCATTGAGCACGTTCTGGGTGGCAGGCGGCGTGCCGTGGCAGCTACCGCAGCCGGTGCTGGCGTACAGCGCCTTGCCATTGGTGGCGGAGGGCACGGCTGCCGGGTTGGTGACGGCAAAGGTGCGCGTGACCGTGGCTGCGGCGGCAAAGCTCGCATTGCCAGCCTGATTGGCCGTCACGCTGCAGTTGCCCACGGCAATCGGAGTCAGGGTACTGCCGCTAACCGTGCAGATGGTGGGCGTGGTGGATGCCAACGTCACCGCCAAGCCGGAGCTGGCGCTTGCCGACAGCGTGACCGTGGTACCCACCACTTGCGCGCCGGGCGAGGCAAAGGTGATGGTCTGGCTTGGCAGTACGGTTCCGTTGGAAGCCGCCACGCTGAAGGTGCGCACCACGGGCGCTGCGGCGCTGAAGCTGGCGTTGCCCGCCTGACTGGCGCTCAAGGTGCAGGTTCCAGCCGCCACCAGGGTCAGGCTGGTGCCGCTAACCGTGCAGACTGCGGGCGTACTGGAGGCGATGGTCACCGCCAAGCCGGAGCTAGCCGATGCCACGAGCGCCGGAGTCGCCACGCCCAGGGTCTGGTTGCCGGGTGAGGCGAAGGTGATGGTCTGCGTCTTGATCGTGTTGCGGCTTCCGATCAACGTTGCCATGTAAGTGGCGATGTCGTCGGCCATGGTGGTGGTAACGGTTCCCGCTAGCGTGCCCATGCCGCCTTCGTTTTCCTTGATGGCGGCCAGTATCTTGGCGGCATTGACGGCGTCCGACATGCGTGCACCGTGGCATCCGGCGCAATTGGCGTCGTATGCGGTCTTGCCCTTGACGGGGTCCCCCGCCGTTCCGGTGCTGGTGCTGGAGTGACCGTCTTCATGGCCGGAGTGCATTTCGGTTTCCAGGTCGTGCAGGGTCTTGCCCTTTTCCTGCAACTTGGCTTTGAGTTCGTCAAGCACCGCGTCATGCGCGTCGCCCTTGGTGGTCTTGCTGGCCGCAACCAGCGTGGCACCGATGGCGTCGTCGGGCAGGTGCGTAACGTCCACGCCCGCCGCTTGCAACTCGGACCTCACGGCCAGGCTCGCGGTCTTGACGCGGTCTGCGGTGAGCGCCTTGAGCTCGGTGGCGCTGAAATTGTCAAAGGCATCAGCCGCAACCCCGGTGGCAGTCAGGTTGGCCACCACCATGTCGGTGACGGGGGTGATGTTGACCGTGCCTGCTGCCTGCACCAGCGAGAACAGATGTTCGGTCTTGCCGGTGCTGGCATCGGTAAATTGCACACGCGCCACGCAGGGCAGCGTGACCTTGCTCACGTCCACACTGAAGCTGCCATCGGCTTGCGTGGTAGTGCTGGCGGTGCCGGTGCTGCACTTCAAGCTAACCTGAGCGTTGGCAATGGCGG
>CAIPBW010000295.1 GCA_903863395.1 uncultured beta proteobacterium | reverse complement strand
TGCCATGGTGGTGGCCGCTGTACGGCGCAGATCGTGTGGTGTCCACTTGCCGCCGGGCAGCATTATTGCTCGGGCCTGCACGGCGGCTGTTGCCGCGCTGCCCTGCGCTACCAGTCTTCCTTGACCGCCAGCACCGCGTCGTGTGCGGCGGCGGCGCGTCCGGCCAGCCAGGCGGTGGCGGTGCCTGCTGCCACCACCGCCAGCGCCAGCACCAAGAGGCGTAGCACCGGCAGACTCAAATCCATGGTCCAGTGAAAGCTCTGCGGGTTGACCACCCGCACCAGCACCAGTGCTACCGCCAAGCCCAGCGCAATACCGGCTATGGCACCGAGCGTGGTCCAAGCCGCGCCTTCGGTGGCCACCACGCGCAGCACTTGGCGGCGCGTCAGCCCCAAGTGCAGCAGCAAGCCAAACTCCTTGCGCCGCGCCAGCACCTGCGCGCTGAACGACGCCGCTACACCAAACAGCCCGATGCCAATAGCAACCGCCTGCAGCCAGTAGGTGACGGCAAAGCTGCGGTCAAAAATGCGCAGCGAGGTGGCGCGGATCTCGCGCGTTGAGCCCATCTCCAGCAAGTGACCGGCGTCGCCGCCCGGGGTGTGGGCTTGCGTGTTGGCCAGAGCGCGCAGCGCCGCTTGTACCTGGGTGGGATCAGCCTCGGGTTGCAGCCACAGCGCCAGATCGTTGACCCGGCGGTCGCCGCCCAGGCGCTGAAAATCGGCAAGCTCGATGGCTATGGTGCCAAACTGGCGCGAGTAGTCCCGCCACACACCGGCCACAAAAAAACGCGCGTCCAGCGCCGAGTTGTCGGGGCGCAGGTGCTTGAAGTACTCGGCCATCGGGGCGTAGAACGTGCCCGCGTGCGCGCCATGCAAATCGACCATAGCCTCGCTCACAAAAATGCCAATGGCACCCGGCGGCACGGCCAACGTGTCGCCCACCATGGGCAGATTGGTGGCGGGCTCTGGCAGGGCGCGCGCAATCAGCGTGACCGGGGGCAGTGCCGCATCGGGCAGAAACTGCTGGTTGCGCTGCCCGGACAGGCGCTGCACACCGGCAATGCGACTGGCCGCCTGTACAAATTCGGGGTCGAAATAGGCTGTCTCCAGCGCGCTGGCGTTGATTGCCGTGCGCACGTACAGCGCAGCGGGCAGCACGGTGTCGAGCCAGCGCGTGACCGAGTCGCGAAAACTGGCCACCATCACCGTCAGCGCCACGGCCAGACTGAGTGCCGCCACCACGCCGCTGACCGCCACCGCCGCGCTCTCGCGCACACGGCGTGCGCGCTCAACTGCCAGCAGCGCCAGCACGCGCCGTGTGACCCGCGGTGCCACGCGATCGAGCACCGCGCCCACCAGCCACGGCAGGGCCACAATGCCGCCGAGCAGCAGCAAACCAACGCTGGCATACGCTGCCAACGGCAGGCCCGCCACCGGCGGCAACCAGGCGAGGGCGCAGCCCAGCAGCAACAGGCCAGGCCCAAGCCAGACGCCGCGCGTCTGCAGTTGCAGCGCGCCCAGCCCCTTGAGGGTTTGTGCCAGGGGCAGGGCTTGGGCCCAGCGCGCCGGCCACCAGGCGCCCGCCAGTGATGCTGCCACGCCAAGCGCACAAAACACCAGGGCCGCACTGCCGTCCCAGTGCAGTGCCGGACTTGCGCCCGAGAAAAAGCCGCCACCCAGGTCGCCGCCAAGCAAGCGCAGCCCCAGCGCTGCCAAAGCCGTGCCCAGCCCTATGCCCAGCACGCTGCCCACCAGCCCGAGCGTGCCCGATTCCAGCATCACCAAACGCAAGCGCTCCCCGCCGGTAAGGCCCAGCACCCCCAGCAGAGCAAACTGCTGCGAGCGTCGGCTCACGCTTAGCGACAACACCGAAAACACCAGAAACGCGCCGGTAAACAGCGCCACCAGCGCCAGCACCGTCAGGTTGACGCGGTAGGCACTGGAGAGTGCGCCCATGCGCTGCTGCGCGTTGCCCGGCGGTGCGAGTTGGGCATCCATGGGCCAGTCGGGGCTTGCCTGCATGCGGCGCACAAAGTCGTCGCGGTCCACCCCGGCACGCAGCCGGATGTCCACGCGCGTGAGTTGCCCGATCTTGCCGAAAAAGTCTTGCGCCGCGCCAATGTCCATCGCCGCCAGCGGGTTGCCTGCGGCGTGTACCGACCCGGCCACGCGCACCGGCTGCACTTGTAGCCCGACCTGTAATTGCAACGTGTCGCCCTGCAAGCGGCTGCGCGCAGCGGGGTTGAGAAACACGGTGTTGGCCGCAAACACCGCCAGGCGGTCTGCGCCCTGGCCCGGCAGGGGCATCAAGTCGGGCGTGAGCAGGGCTACTTGCAAGGCATCGACGCCGACCACGCGCAAGGGCACGCGATGGGCCTGGTCGTCCAGCGCGTAGGTGCTCAGTTCCAGCACCGGGCTGGCCTGCGCAACGTCGCGCTCGCGGGCAATGCGCGCAAACAGGGCGTCGTCCACGCCGTGCAGGCGGCCATTGCCCGCGCGCAGTTCCAGGTCGGGCTCGCCGCCCACCGAGCGTAGCGCCTGCGAAAACTCGTCCAGTGCCGAGGCGTTGATTACGTGCACCGAAAACGCCAGCGCCACCCCCAGCATCACCGCCACAATGGCCGCAGCGTTGCGCCAGGGGTGCTGGCGCAACTCCTGCCAGGAGAAGCTCCCATACAACGCCATCAAGGTAGAACGGTGGAATGCGGCCATGAGCGGTTCAGAGCATCGATTCCCAGCTTGATTTGCCGCGCCAGGACAATACCCAGTCGGGCAGATCGGCCGCGGGCATGGGGCGCGCCACGCCATAGCCTTGCGCCAGGCAGCAGCCCAGCGACAACAGCCGGATGCCATGCTCAGCGGTCTCCACCCCTTCGGCAATCACGTCGCGCCGGAAGGCTTGCGCCAGCCCGATAATGCCTTCCACAATCGCCAGGTCTTCGGCATCGCTGAGCATATTGCGCACAAAGCTCTGGTCGATTTTCAGGGTCTGGGCGGGCAAGCGTTTGAGGTAGGTCAGCGACGAATAGCCGGTGCCGAAGTCGTCAAGTGCGAAGCGCACGCCGAGTTCGTGGCAGGCGTGCATCACGTGCGAAACGCGCACCATGTCGTTGAGTGCGCTGGTTTCCAGAATCTCGATCTCCAGGCGGTGCGGTGAAATCTGTGGATACTGCGCCAGCACCCCACCGAGGGCATTGACAAAGTCTTGATGCAGCAGCTGTAGTGCGTCCACGTTGATGCTGACCGGGATCGTCAGTCCCTGGCCTAGCCAGTGGCTCATCTGTTGCAGTGCTGTGCGAACTACCCAGGCACCTACCTCGACTACCAGCGGCGACCCCTCGATATACGGCAAGAACTCGGCCGGTGCGAGCAGGCCGCGCTCGGGGTGCTGCCAGCGGATCAGCGCCTCGGCACCAATGACAGCGCCGGTTTTCATGTTGACCTTGGGTTGGTAGTACAGCACAAACTCGTTGCGCTCGAGTCCGGCGTGGATCTGTTCGAAAATCGCGCGTTGGGTTTTGACCGCGGTATCGTGGTGGATATCGAACAGGTGAAAGCGGTTTTTGCCGGACTGCTTGGCCTGGTACATGGCCTGATCCGCGTGGCGCAGCAATTGGTCAGCGTCGGCCGTGTCTTGCGGGTACAGGGTGACACCGATGCTGGCCGAGACCGCCAACGACACCTCGCCCACGGTAATCGCGCACGATGCGGCTTGCAGCAGGCGCATCAGTACCGGCTCACAGTCCTGGATGCGCTCCAGATCGGCCAGCACCGCCACAAACTCGTCGCCGCCAATGCGTGCCAGTGTGTCGCCTTCGCGCAGCGCGGCTTTCATGGCTTGTGCCAGCGCGATCAGCAACTGGTCGCCCGCTTCGTGGCCATGCTGGTCGTTGACCTCCTTGAAGCCGTCCAGGTCCAGATAGGCCACGGCAAGCAGATGACCCCGGCGCAGCACTTGCAGCGCAGCCGTGCGCAGTCGGTCTGCCAGCAGCACACGGTTGGGCAGGCCGGTCAATGCGTCGTAATGGGCGTTGTGTTCGAGCTCCTGCTGGTGCTGCTTGAGCATGGTGATGTCGGTAAACAGAGCGACGTAGTGCTGCACGGCGTCGACAGCGTTCTTGACCACGCTGATAGTCAGAATCTGGGCGTAGATGTCGCCATTCTTGCGCCGGTTCCAGATCTCGCCGCTCCAATAGCCTGCAGCGCCGATGGCTTGCCACATGGCGCGGTAAAAATCTGGCGACTGTCGGCCTGACTGCAGCATGCTGGGCTTTTGCCCAATGATCTCGCTGCGGGTGTAGCCGGTGATGCGGGTGAACGACTCGTTGATCTCGACGATGGTGCCATCGGGGTTGGTGATCAGGATGCCCTCGCGCGCGTGTGAAAACACGCTCGCGGCCAGGCGCATGCGTTCTTCGCCAGCCTTGCGCTCGCTGATGTCGTTGATGACTCCGACCAGGCCACCGCCCGAGCCGCTGTTAACCACCAGGCGGCGACCCGTGAGGTGGCCCCAGAACTCGGACTGGTCCTGGCGCCAGTAAAGCCGATCGAGATCGACCGATGGCAGTTCGCTCGCCAGCAGTGCGAGCATTTTTTGACGGCCCTGTTCGCGCTCGGACGGATGGATCAGTTCCACATATTCCATGCCGACGAGTTGTTGCAGCGGCCAGCCAAACATTTCGGTGGTGCGCTGGTTGGCGTGCGTAAGGCGTCCATGGAGGTCGACCAGAAAAATCGCGACGCTCGAAGTATCAAAGATCTGCTGGAGCATGGCCTCGCGGTTCTTCAATTGCGTCACCAGATCGATTGCCAGCGCATCAAAGGTGCGAGAAACCTCGCCAATCTCGTCGGCGCGGGTGGTGGCGCTGCGCACCGTCAGGTCGCCGCGCGCAGCAGCATGCACGCTCTCGCTGAGTTTGGACAGGGGTCTCAAGACGCGGCTTGAGATCAGCAGCGCCAGACCAGCCAGCATCAGCAGCACGAGTATTGGCATGGCAAGCATCAAGATCTGAGAGCGGGAGTCAAGTTTCTCGTGGCGCTGCCTTGCGGTGTTGCCCCAGTGCTCCAGGGTGTCGAACAGGCCTTGGGTTTGTGTGAGCAAACGGTCGAGCATCACGGCGGTGCGCCGCTGCTGCAAGGGGCTAACGTCGACACTATGGGGGAGCCGCAATTGTCCAAAGGTCTGGTCAATCGACTGCAATTCATCAACGGCCGAACCCGGTACGCCTTCCTCGCCGGCGGAGTCCAGCAGCAGGCGCAATACGGCCTCGCGCCGCGCGTGCCACTGTTGGATCGGACGATTCTCGCCGTGCAGGGCGTACTCGTGGGCCAGCACCAGCATGGCAGAGGCTTCGCGCAGCGCACTCTGCGAGTGCTCCTGCGCCAGGGCGAGGCGTTGCATATCGTCGTGGGTGATCCTGGCCACGCCCACCAGTCCTGCCGTCAGCGCCAACGCGCCGGCCATGGCCACCGTGATGAGCGTGCGGATTCGCATGGAACTACTGGGCTATGCCGACTGCCGACGCTCGAACGCGGCGCAGTGGCATGGAATGGATCAGGTTCAGAAAGTTGGGAGAGGCCTTGGCGGGAACGTGGCCTTCAGCCCTGGCCCAGCGTGCTTCGCTCTCTAACGAGGTCAGTAGCCACTGGTCCAGAGTCAACTGGTAGTGGTAGCGTGGCCAGATCCAGTCGATGTACCCGGCATCGAGTTGCAAGCGGTTTTGCAAGATGGCTTTTGCCTTGATGGGTTCGGTGGCGATAAAGTGTTGCGCCCGGTCCAGTGCGCGCAGCAACTTCACCAGGTCGTCGTCGCGCTTTTGCACCAGGGCGCGCGCCACGATGATGTTGAAACTCAACGTGTAAAAGCCTGCGTCGGGCAATACCCGGGTGTCTTTTATTTCCTTTTGCGCTTCGAAGGCGTGCGGCTGCCAGACGGCAATGGCATCGACTTGCTTGTCGCGCAATGCTGCGCTCATGGCCTCGGGTTGCAGGTTGACCAGTTTCAGCGACTTGGGGTCAACACCGTCGAGCAAGGTGAGTGTGTCAAGGTAGTAGTTGCTGGCCGAGCCGATGATGGTGCCCACGCGCCGGTCTTTGAGGTGCTCTGCCTTGGTGATACCGCTGCCAGCCAGGGTGACGACTTTCACATCGTCCTTGCTGGTGGCAAAGCTGGCAATCACCGAGAAGTCGTCACGCTTGAAACTGCTAAATACCACCACCGCTTCAGACGACGTGGCGATGTCGGCCTGGCCATCGAGCAATTGCTGCATGGTGCGGTGCCCACCGGTAACCTCGTTGAGCTTGAGCGCGACGCCTTCATCGGCAAAATAGCCTTGGCTTTGGGCCACATAAAAGGGCAGGGACAGCGGGGTTTTTGCGAGCGCCACCACCAGCGGCTCAGCGCCCCAGGCCAGTGCGCAGAACAAGGTTTGTGCCAGCAACAATGTGGCCGAGCGCAACGCCATTTTCACGCGAGCGTTTGGATGCTCCGGGGTGGAGCCAACCCAATCGGGGGCTGCGGGCACATTGCATGACACACTGCATGATGTTGGCATTGGTAATTCATTCTGAGAAATGCAATTTTCAGAATCCTCCCTGAGCGCGATGGTACTACTTTGCCTGCAACGGCACAGGCAACTCAGTCTGGCACGATGCCGTCGGCGCGCAGGTGCAATATCCGGTCGGCCCGTTCGGCGGCCGCGCGCGAATGGGTTACCAGCACCAGCGAGGCGCCGTGTGCGCGCGTTTGTGTGATCAGCGCGTCCATCACCAGTGCGGCGGTGCTGGGGTCGAGGTTGCCGGTGGGCTCGTCAGCCAAGAGGAGGGTGGGGCGGTGCACCAGAGCGCGCGCAATTGCCACACGCTGCAACTGGCCGCCGCTGAGCTGCTGCGGCAGGCGTGCGCCCAGGTCGCCCAGGCCCACGGCTTCCAGCATGTTTTGCACGCGCTGTGGATCGGCGGCGTTGAGCAGCAACAGTGGCAGCGCCACGTTTTGCGCCACATCCAGGTGCGCCAGCACGTGAAACGCCTGGAACACAAAGCCCACCGCGCGGCGGCGCAACAGGGCGCGCGCATCTTCGTCGAGCGCGCCGATGTCGGTGTCGTCCAGGTGCACGCTGCCGCTGTCCCACTGGTCCAGACCGGCCATGCAGTTGAGCAGGGTGGACTTGCCCACGCCAGACTCGCCCACAATGGCGACAAATTCACCTGGCGCCACGTCCAGGCTGACGTGCGCAAACACCGGGGTACTTCCGTAATGTTTGCTGAGGTCGACAACGCGCAGGTGCATGGGTTGGAGGCAATGTTCATCGGATGATAGAGGCACAATAGGGCATGAACCGCAAATACCTCCTCAAAACCCTGCTGGCCGCATGCGCTGGCGTGATGCTTGCCAGCGCTGCCTGGGGTCAAGCGCGCCCGATCCGGCTGATCGTTCCCTATGCCGCTGGTGGCCCGATTGACGTGACGGCGCGCATTCTGGCCGAGCGCGTCAAGGACAGCCTGGGCCCCGTAGTGATCGACAACCGCGCCGGTGCCGGTGGCAACATCGGTGCCGACCTGGTGGCCAAGGCCGCGCCCGATGGGTTGACCATCGGCATCTCGGCCACGGCCACGCACGCCGTCAACCCCTGGCTGTTTGGCAAGATGCCCTACAACGCCGCCACTGACTTTGCGCCCATCACCCAGATCCTGCGCGTACCCAACGTGTTGGTGATGAACGCCGAGGTGGCGCAGCGGCTCAACATCAACACCCTGGCCGACCTGATTGCCTACGCGCGCGCCAACCCCGGCAAGCTCAACTACGGCAGTGGCGGCAACGGCAGCGCCGGGCATCTGGCCGGTGAAATGTTCAAGGCGCGCGCTGGCATATTTGCCGTGCACATCCCCTACAACGGCGCCAACCCGGCGCAACTGGGACTGCAAAGCGCGCAGGTTGACTTCAACTATGACAACCTGGCCACGGCTGCGCCGGGCATCCGCTCGGGCAAGCTCAAGGCACTGGCGGTGACCACGCTGGCGCGCTCGCCCGCGTTGCCCGACGTGTCGCCGGTGGCCGACACCTTCCAGGGCTTTGCCATCGATACCTGGTGGGGCCTGGTGGCACCTGCGGGCACGCCCAAAGAGGT
>CAIPBW010000294.1 GCA_903863395.1 uncultured beta proteobacterium | reverse complement strand
TCACATCCAGCGGCCGCAACTCCTCGGGCGTCCAGACATCGGCATAGCGGTTCAGGCTGGCCTGCACCCAACTGCCTTCGGGAATCGATGCCACCAGATTCACCAGCGCGGCCTCGGGTGTGGCCATCGCAAGCTGGCGGGGAACGGCCTGACTGGTGGCCTCCGGTGTGCGCGGCACCAACGCCACGTCGGCCTCAATTGCGTCCATGCGTACCTGCGTGCGGGCGATGCGCTGATGGGCGTCGCGTACCGTCACTTCAAAATCCACGCGCCCGGTTTGCAGCACCTCGCCGCTGATCTCACCGCTCGATGGGTCCAGCGTCAAACCTTGCGGCAAGGCGCCTTGCGTTACCTGCCACTGCAGCGGCGCCGTGCCACCGGTTGCCAGCAAGCTTGCCTTGTAAGGCGTGCCCACCGTCGCAATCGGCAACGGTGCCTCAACCGCTAGCGGCTCGCCCGCGCTGCCACAAGCCACCAGTTCCAGGCACACACACAGCGCGAACAAGGCGCGCACAAAACGTTGAGACAGCTTCAGCATGGTAGGGCAATCCAATCGCAGACAAGGCAGAGGTACAGACTGCCTCTTTACACCATGGCGCAAACGGGTGCACCTTGCGAAATTGCAAGAAACCGGTGCTTATGGCCACACCTTCTCGTCATCACGAGGCCGCACCACTGCGTCATCGCGAGGCCGTCAGGCCGTGGCGATCCATGACTTCTTGGCTGCATGGATTGCCGCGCTTTGCTCGCAATGACAGCCAAAAGACATGGATTGCCGCGTCGCTTCGCTCCTCGCAATGACAGCCCTGTGCCGCGAGACATTCCTTTCCGCCATAGCGAGGCCACCCGCACCCCCCGTCATCGCGAGGCCGAAGGCCGTGGCGATCCATGCATCGCGACCCTTCTTCCCGCCAATGCGCACATGGAAACTTCAATGGCTGCCAGCCGACTCCTTGACAAATCCGATGTGCAGCCGCGCCGAAAGCCCTTGAAATAGCGCCACTGTCTGCGTCACCAACACCTCCAGAACCATGTGCGGCATTACCGGAATTTTCGACACCCGAAGCAAGAGCACCGTCCCGCGCGACGTGCTGGCACGCATGAACGACTCGCAGTGGCATCGCGGCCCCGACGAGGGCAGTCTGCATACCGAACCCGGCCTGGGCCTGGGCCACCGGCGTCTGTCGATCATCGACATTGCCACCGGCCAGCAGCCGCTTTTCAACGAGGATGGCTCGGTGGTGGTGGTGTTCAACGGCGAGATCTACAACTACCAGCAACTCATCCCCGAGCTGGTGGCGCTGGGCCACGTATTCCACACCCGCAGCGACACCGAAGTCATCGTCCACGCCTGGGAGTCGTGGGGCGCAGACTGCGTCAAACGCTTTCGCGGCATGTTTGCCTTTGCACTGTGGGACCGCAATCAACAGACCCTGTTCCTGGCGCGCGACCGCATGGGCGTCAAGCCGCTGTACTACGCGCTGCTGGATGATGGCACCCTGCTGTTTGGCTCCGAGCTCAAATCCCTGCTCGCGCATGGCGGCCTGCGCCGCGACATCGACCCGCTGGCGGTGGAAGAATACTTTGCGCTGGGCTACGTGGCCGAGCCGCGCACCATCTTCAAGCAGGCGCACAAACTTCCCCCCGCGCACAGCCTGTGCATCCGGCGCGGCCAACCCATCGCTGCGCCCGTGGCGTACTGGGACGTGCACTTCAGCCTGGACAACACGATCACCGAGGCCGACGCCCAGGCTGAGTTGGTAGCGCGCCTGCAGGAGTCGGTGCGCTTGCGCATGGTGGCCGAGGTACCGCTGGGCGCATTTCTCTCCGGGGGGGTGGACAGTAGCGCGGTGGTTGCCACCATGGCAGGCTTGTCGGCTACACCGGTCAACACCTGCTCGATCGGGTTTGACGATCCCGCCTTCAACGAATCTGCCTTTGCCCAGCAGGTGGCGCAGCGCTACCAGACCAACCACCGGCTCGATGTGGTCAACACCGACGACTTTGACCTGATTGACACCCTGGCCCGGCTCTACGACGAGCCCTATGCCGACAGCTCGGCCATCCCCACCTACCGGGTATGCCAACTGGCGCGCAAGCACGTCACCGTGGCGCTCTCGGGCGACGGCGGCGACGAGTCGCTGGGCGGCTACCGGCGCTACCGCATGCACCTGATGGAAGATCGCCTGCGCGCCGCCCTGCCCCACAGCGTGCGCGCGCCGCTGTTTGGCACCCTGGGTCGGCTCTACCCCAAGGCCGATTGGGCACCGCGCGTGCTGCGCGCCAAGACCACCTTCGAAGCGCTGGCCCGCAGCTCGGTGCAGGCGTACTTTCACAGCGTCTCGATCCTGCGCGAACCGATGCGCGCAGCGCTGTTCAGCCCACGCTTCAAGGCCGAGCTCTCGGGCTACAGCGCGCAGCAGGTGTTCCAGCACCACGCGGCCCAGGCCCACACCACCGACCCGCTGGCCCTGATCCAGTACCTGGATCTGAAGACCTATCTGGTGGGCGACATCAACACCAAGGTCGATCGCGCCAGCATGGCGCACTCGCTGGAAGTGCGCGAGCCGCTGATGGACCACGAACTGGTGCAGTGGCTGGCCACGCTGCCGTCACGCCACAAGATTCGCGCGCAGGAGGGCAAGTACCTGTTCAAGAAAGCGATGGAGCCGCACCTGCCGCGCGAAGTTCTGTACCGCCCCAAGATGGGATTTTCGGTGCCGATGGCGCGCTGGCTGCGCGGCCCCTTGCAACAACGCGTGCGCGCTGCGGTGCTGGGCGAGCGCCTGGGGGCAACTGGC
>CAIPBW010000293.1 GCA_903863395.1 uncultured beta proteobacterium | reverse complement strand
GCCGCGCAGCATGCGCTGCTCGACCTGGTAAGACTCTTCGTGCGACTGGCTTGAGTTCAGAAACGCGGCGCTCACGCCGGCCTCGTGCAGCGCACCGACCTGGTCGTGCATCAGCGAAATCAGCGGCGAAATCACGAGGCTTACGCCCAAACCGGCGCGCTGGCGCGCAATCGCCGGAATCTGGTAGCACAGCGACTTGCCTCCGCCTGTGGGCATGAGCACCAGCGCGTCGCCGCCCTGGCAGACGTGCTCGACGATGGCCTGCTGCGGCCCGCGAAACTGGGAGTAGCCGAACACCTCCAGCAAAATGCGGTGGATGTCAAACGCATAGTCGCCCCTGGCGGGCGTTTGCGCGTCGTGAATTAAGATGTCGCTCTCCCCATACTGTCTGTCTGTTATTTCATGAAACCCGTAATCTATACCCGTGGCCAGGCCTTGCCCGCCATTTTGGCGCAACGCATCGTCATCCTCGATGGTGCCATGGGAACCATGATCCAGCGTTTCAAGCTCAGCGAGGCGCAGTACCGGGGTGAGCGCTTTCAGGATTTCCCGCGCGACCTCAAGGGCAACAACGAGTTGCTCAGCCTGACCCGCCCCGATGTCATCCGCGACATCCATGAGGCT
Organism: uncultured beta proteobacterium; assembly: GCA_903863395.1. GTDB lineage: Bacteria > Pseudomonadota > Gammaproteobacteria > Burkholderiales > Burkholderiaceae_C > Allorhodoferax. The sequence continues at coordinate 4,614 of CAIPBW010000293.1, read as the reverse complement.
TATCTGGCCGCCGGTGCCGACATGTTGGAGACCAACACCTTTGGCGCAACCCGTGTGGCCCAGACCGACTATGACATGGCCGACCTGGCGCTGGAGATGAATTTGGCCTCGGCACGTCTGGCACGCGCCGCCTGCGATAAATACTCCACCCCCGACAAGCCGCGCTTTGTGGTTGGGGCGCTGGGGCCAACCCCCCGTACCGCAAGCATCAGCCCCGACGTCAACGACCCTGGCGCGCGCAACGTCACCTTTGAAGAACTGCGCGCCGCCTATTACGAGCAGGTTCAGGGCCTGGTGCAGGGCGGCAGCGACGTGCTGCTGGTGGAAACCATTTTTGACACCTTGAACGCCAAGGCGGCGCTGTTTGCCATCGATGAATACTTTGAAGCCTCGGGCGAGCGCCTGCCCCTGATCATCAGCGGCACCGTGACTGACGCCTCCGGGCGCATTCTCAGCGGCCAGACCGTCACCGCCTTCTGGCACAGCGTGCGCCACGCCCGCCCGCTGGCGGTGGGCCTGAACTGCGCGCTGGGCGCGGCCCTGATGCGCCCCTACATCCAGGAACTCAGCCGGGCTGCGGGCGACACCTTCATCAGTTGCTACCCCAATGCCGGCTTGCCCAACCCGATGAGCGACACTGGATTTGACGAAACGCCCGAAGTCACGGCGCGCCTGTTGCGCGAATTTGCCGCCGAAGGCCTGGTCAACATCGTGGGCGGCTGCTGCGGCACCACGCCCGATCACATCAGCGCCATTTGCGCGGCAGTGGCCCCCCTGGCTGGACGCGCCACCCAGCGCAATTACTTCTACCGCGAAGCTGCCTGACGCCCGTTAAGTGCGGGTGGAGTATTCCAGTTCCTGCTGCATGGCCTTGGCCAGTTTGGCGTACAGGCGCAGTTTGCGCGCGTTGTCGCGCAGGCGTTCGGCCAGGCGCGCGGCAATGGAAAGCATCAGTTTGGCACCGGCGCTGGGCTCGTTGGCAATCAGCGCGGCCAGACCTTGGCGCGTGAGGATGGCGCAAAGCGTATCCGCGCTGGTGGTGCACGAGGCCGAGCGCGGTTCCTTGTCCACCAGGCCCACTTCCCCGACCAGGCTGCCCGGGCCGAGCACGCTGATGGTCACCGGCTGGGTGCGGCTCACGGTGATGCTCTCAACCACCACTTCGCCGTCGAGGATCAGCGCCATGAAGCCCTCGTCGGTGGCGTCGCCCTCGCGGATGAAGGTGGTGTCGGCGGCAATCAGGCGTGGCGTCATGTAGCTGGTGACGATGCGCGCCTCGGGCAACGTCAGGTCGACCAGGGCACCGGGCGCCGCCAGCCACTCGGCGGCACGCTCAAACGCTGCGTTGGTGCCAGCAGCGGGGGGATTTGCGGAGCCAGGGGGTGTGTCTGCCATGGGGTGGATGGGGGAGTTGCGGGTTGGACCGAGGGCATATTAACGCAGGCGCTCCGACGGCGCTGGCAATACCTATAAAATCCGCCAGTCCAAGGAGCGTTGCAGCAGGTGCCATTAGTGCCTGTCAGGCTTGGATGTCCCAACGACGCTCACCTGATGTTCGTATTTTTGCAGGTGAGAGCCATGTCCCCACAATCCATTCCTCCCATGAGGCTGTCCGGCCTGGAGCCGGTGCAAGTCGGCGCGCCGGTGGCGGCACCCGACGGCAGCGCGCCCAGGGCCACCTTTGTCAACATTGGCGAGCGTACCAACGTGACGGGCTCCAAGGCGTTTGCGCGCATGATCCTCAACGGCGAGTTCGAGCAGGCGCTGTCGGTGGCGCGCCAGCAGGTCGAAAACGGCGCGCAGATCATCGACATCAACATGGACGAGGCGATGCTCGACAGCCAGGCGGCGATGGTGCGCTTTCTCAACCTGATTGCCAGCGAGCCCGACATTTCGCGCGTGCCGGTGATGATCGATTCGAGCAAGTGGAGCGTGATCGAAGCCGGCCTGCGCTGCGTGCAGGGCAAGGGCATTGTCAACTCGATCAGCATGAAAGAGGGCGAGGCGCAGTTTCGCCAGCAGGCCAAGCTGGTGCGCCGCTACGGCGCTGCCGCCGTGGTGATGGCGTTTGACGAGCAGGGCCAGGCCGACACCTACGCGCGCAAGATCGCCATCTGCGAGCGCGCCTACCGCATTCTGGTGGACGAGGTGGACTTCCCCCCGGAAGACATCATCTTCGACCCCAACGTGTTTGCCATTGCCACCGGCATTGAGGAGCACAACAACTACGCCGTGGACTTTATCGAAGCCACGCGCTGGATCAAGCAGAACCTGCCCGGTGCCAAGGTCTCGGGCGGCATTTCCAACGTGAGCTTTTCGTTTCGGGGCAACGATCCGGTGCGCGAGGCCATCCACACCGTGTTTTTGTACCACGCCATTCAGGCCGGTCTGGACATGGGCATCGTCAACGCCGGTATGGTGGGTGTGTACGACGATCTGGAGAGTGAGCTGCGCGCGCGCGTAGAAGACGTGGTGCTCAACCGCCGCCCCGACGCGGGCGAGCGCCTGGTGGAAATTGCCGAAAACGCCAAGGGCGCGGCCAAGGACGATAGCCGCAAGCTGGAGTGGCGCGGCACGCACGCGCAGCCGGTGGCGGTGGCGCAGCGCCTGGCGCACGCGCTGGTGCACGGCATTACCGACTTCATTGCCGCCGACACCGAAGAGGCCTACCAGCACGCGCTGGCCCAGGGCGGGCGGCCGCTGCATGTGATTGAAGGCCCGCTGATGGACGGCATGAACATCGTGGGCGACCTGTTTGGCCAGGGCAAGATGTTTCTGCCCCAGGTGGTCAAGAGCGCGCGCGTCATGAAGCAGGCCGTGGCGCACCTGCTGCCCTACATCGAAGCCGAAAAGCTCGCCATGGCGCAGGCCGGCGAGCTGGCGCAGGCCAAGGGCAAGATCGTGATTGCCACGGTCAAGGGCGACGTGCACGACATCGGCAAGAACATCGTCACCGTGGTTCTGCAATGCAACAACTTTGACGTTATCAACATGGGCGTGATGGTGCCCGCCCACGAGATTCTGGCCCGGGCCAAGGCCGAGGGCGCTGACATCATTGGCCTCTCGGGCCTGATCACCCCCAGCCTGGAGGAGATGCAGGTTGTGGCGGCCGAGATGGAAAAAGACCCCTACTTCCGCGAGCGCGCCACGCCCTTGCTGATTGGTGGTGCCACCTGCAGCCGCGTGCATACCGCCGTGAAGATTGCGCCGCATTACAGTGGCCCAGTGGTCTATGTGCCCGACGCCTCGCGCAGCGTGGGCGTGGCCCAGGGGCTGTTGGGTGAGGGCAAGGCAGCCTACGTGGCCGAACTGGGCGCCGACTACGACAAGGTGCGCCAGTTGCACGCGGGCAAAAAGCAGACCCCGCTGTGGAGCCTGGCCAAGGCGCGCGCCAACAAATGGCTGCCAGATTCCGTTCGTCCAGAGACGGTTGAAGGACAACGCACGACTGAGCCAAACTCAGCCAAGGCCGCGCAGGCATGGCAGGGCTATCGCCCCCAGGCTCCCAAGTTCATTGGGCGGCGCGTGTTCAAGAACTTTGATCTGGCCGAACTGGCCCGCTATATCGACTGGAGCCCGTTCTTTCAAACCTGGGACCTGGCCGGGCGCTACCCGGCCATCCTGAGCGACGCGGTGGTGGGCGAGCAGGCACGCAAGGTGTTTGCCGACGCTCAGGCCATGCTGCAAAAGATCATCGAAGGCCGCTGGCTCACGGCCAGCGCGGTGGTGGGATTGTTCCCGGCCAACGGTGTGGGCGACGACATCGTTTTCTACAGCGACGAAGCGCGCAGCCAAGTGGCAATGACCTGGCACGGCCTGCGCCAGCAGACCGAAAAGCAAGCCATCGACGGCGTGCTGCGCCCGAGCCGCTGCCTGGCCGACTTTGTAGCGCCTGCGGGCGTGCCCGACTACGCCGGCATGTTTGCTGTGACGGCTGGCATGGGGGCCGACAAGCGCGCCCAGGCGTTTGAAGCGGCGCACGACGACTACAGCGCCATCATGCTCAAGGCCCTGGCCGACCGCCTGGCCGAAGCCTTTGCCGAATGCCTGCACCAGCGCGTGCGCACCGACTTGTGGGGCTATGCCGCAGACGAGGCCCTGTGCAGCGAAGACCTGATTGCCGAGAAGTACCAGGGCATCCGCCCCGCCCCCGGCTACCCGGCCTGCCCCGACCACGCGCCCAAGCGCGAGCTGTTCAGGCTACTGCAGTGCGAGGACATCGGCATGGGCCTGACCGAGAGCCTGGCCATGACCCCGGCCGCCAGCGTCAGCGGCTTTTACCTCGCGCACCCGCAGGCCCAGTACTTCAACCTTGGCCGCATCGGCGACGACCAGTTGCAAGACCTGGCCGCGCGCAGCGGCGTCAGCCCCGACGCGTTGCGCCGCGGGCTGGCACCCAATCTTTGAGTGGTTGGACTATCGAAGCCTCCATAGATCATGACCACTCTGATCGTCTTTGCGAGTGTCCTGTTTCGGGTGGTCGAAATTGCAAATGGACCATGAACCGTGGCTCAGTCACTGCGAGGAGCGAAGCGACGCGGCAGTCCATGCAGTCCGGCAGACATGGATTGCCACGCTTCGCTCGCAACGACGAGAAAGTCGCTCGCAATGACG
>CAIPBW010000292.1 GCA_903863395.1 uncultured beta proteobacterium | reverse complement strand
GGCAACTGAAAACAACGCCCGCCCCTGCGGGGGAGTCCACGCGTGGAACACCGCGGGACCGGCTCAGCCGGACCGCTGGTGTTGCCCCCTGCAAGGGGGAAAGCGGCCACACGAAGTGGGCAAGCCGGGGGGTGAGTCATGTTACCCAGGAAAGTTTTCAGGAATCTTGGCCTTGCTGCGCGCTTCAGCGGAGCTAATGATGTTGCGCTTGACCAGGTCGGTCAGATTCTGGTCGAGCGTTTGCATGCCCACGCTGTTGCCGGTCTGGATGCTCGAATACATCTGCGCTATCTTGGCCTCGCGGATCAGGTTGCGAATGGCGCTGGTGCCGAGCATGATTTCATGCGCCGCCACCCGGCCCTGGCCGTCCTTGGTCTTGCACAGCGTTTGCGAAATCACCGCCTGCAATGATTCCGACAACATGGCGCGCACCATTTCTTTTTCGTCGGCGGGAAACACGTCAATGATCCGGTCGATGGTCTTGGCGGCGCTGGAAGTGTGCAGGGTGCCAAACACCAGGTGGCCGGTTTCGGCGGCGGTCATGGCCAGACGGATGGTTTCAAGGTCGCGCATTTCGCCCACCAGAATGCAGTCCGGGTCTTCGCGCAGGGCCGAGCGCAGGGCGGCGGCAAACGAGAGCGTGTGCGGCCCGACCTCGCGCTGGTTGACCAGGCATTTCTTGGACTCGTGCACAAATTCAATCGGGTCTTCCACCGTCAGGATGTGGCCGAACTCGGTTTCGTTGAGGTAGTTGACCATGGCCGCCAACGTGGTCGATTTGCCCGAGCCGGTGGGGCCGGTCACCAGCACCATGCCGCGCGGCTTGAGCGCCAGGTCGCCAAAAATCTTGGGCGCGTTGAGTTGCTCCAGCGTAAGGATCTTGCTCGGGATGGTACGGAACACGGCGCCTGCGCCGCGCTGGTGGTTGAACGCGTTGACGCGAAAGCGCGCCAGCCCGTCGATCTCGAACGAAAAGTCGATTTCCAGAAACTCTTCAAAGTGCTTGCGCTGGCCATCGTTCATGATGTCGTACACCATGCTGTGCACCTGTTTGTGGTCGAGCGCTTCCACGTTGATGCGGCGCACGTCGCCGTGCACGCGGATCATCGGAGGCAGCCCTGCGGAAAGGTGCAAGTCCGAAGCCTTGTTCTTCACGCTGAATGCCAGAAGTTGGGTAATGTCCACGAAAATCCTCGCAAGGTTTGTTACGCTTGGTTCATTATGACCATGATTGCAGAAAACCTACAAAGTGTGCGCGCAAGGATTACCCAGGCTTGTGTAACAGTCGGTAAGGAGCCGCAGGCGGTGTGTCTGCTGGCAGTTTCCAAGACCTTTGGCGTGGACGCGGTGCAGCAGGCGTTTGCCGCCGGGCAGCGCGATTTTGGCGAAAACTACATCCAGGAAGCGGTGGAAAAGATCACCGCGCTGCGCGACTTGCCGATTTGCTGGCATTGCATCGGCCCGATCCAGAGCAACAAGACCCGGCTGGTGGCGCAGCACTTCGATTGGGTGCACACCATCGACCGCCTCAAGATCGCCCAGCGCCTGAGCGAGCAGCGCCCGGCCGAGTTGGGCGCGCTGCAGGTCTGCATCCAGGTCAATGTCGATGGTGGGGCCACCAAGTCAGGCGTGGTGCCCGCCGATGCACTGGCGCTGGCGCAGCAGGTCGCGGCCCTGCCCCATTTGCGCCTGCGCGGGCTGATGTGCATCCCCGAGCCGACCGAAGATTTTGCTGTGGCCTGTGCCGTGTTTACGCGCGCCAAAGACTTGTTTGACAGCCTGAACCGCGCCGGTCTGGGGCTTGACACCCTGTCCATGGGCATGAGCGCCGACCTGCAGGCGGCAGTGCAGTGCGGTAGCACCCTGGTGCGCGTGGGCAGCGCCATTTTCGGCGCGCGCGATTACGGGGCGGTTGGCGCTTAGCGCAGTGGCAGCCGGGTAGTGTCCTTCACCACTTCCATCACCGCGTAGGTGCGGGTTTCGCGCACGCCGGGCAATTGCCAGAGCACTGTTCCGGCAAAGTTGCGGTACGCCGCCATGTCGGCCATGCGTGTCTTGAGCAGGTAGTCAAAGCCGCCCGCCACCATGTGGCACTCCATGATTTCGGCGCGCACCTGCACCGCTGCGTTGAACGCCTCGAACACGTTGGGCGTGGTGCGGTCGAGCAGCACTTCGACAAACACCATCATCCCGGCGTCCAGTTTGAGCGGGTTCAGCCGCGCCTCGTAGCCCAGGATGTAGCCGTCCTTGGTGAGGCGCTGCACCCGCGCCAGCACCGCCGTGGGCGAGAGCGCAACCGCTTCAGCCAGTTTGAGGTTGGAAATGCGGCCGTCTTCCTGCAGGCTGGTGAGGATTTTGATGTCAATGCGGTCCAGGGTTTCTGTCAATTTCTTGCTCCTTCTACTTGCTCGGCTGCTGGCGTGCGTTCTGTTTGTTGCCCTGCTTGGTGCATGGCGGGGTTGGGGGGTGTGCCCGGGGCCTCATGCCGGCCTGCTGGCCAGAAAATCGGCCCCGAGCACACCCCCCAACCCCGCAGTTGCGTTTGGGCGCGCAAAGAAATGGACGCAAGATTCAAGCTATTGATCTTTGCGGAATTCACGACACACGCGGGCGTCATCGCGAGGCCACACCCCCGGTGTAGCCGGAGAAAGACACCTTTCTCAACCGAATGTGGCAAGGCTGGTGGACCGGACATCCGTTCTCTGGCCCACGCTCGCCGTCGCGCGACGCTGGCGCACCTGGACGTGCTCATCAACACCGTGATTGGCACACATGCTCTGTGGCAACGGCGAATGGGGCCGACGCCCGGACGTCCAATCCACCATCCCGCGTGCGTGGTTGGTGCGCCTGGAGACGAATGCACGTGGTTTCGGGCGACGAATACTGCAAATGGACCATGAACCGCAGTTTCGTCACTGCGAGGAGCGAAGCGACGCGGCAGTCCATGCAGGCTGAAGTTCTCTTCTTCGACCGAATGACACTTCCCGCCGATTCGCTGGGGCGGGGTATGCCGGTGGCCGATTTCCTGTCTAGCAGGACAGCATGAGGCCCCCGGCATACCCCGCCCCGGCAGGCATGCAAGCAGCGTTTTCAAAAAATAAAAAACTATAAACAACAACAAATTTAGTGAATAAATAACCACGCAAAGAAAGATCATAGCGACTTAGTCAGCATAAGACCCCAAGGAGCCAAACCATGTCCGTCACCCAACGCCTGCCCTTTCCGTATCGGCCTGAAGTCGAGGTGGTAACGCAATGCCTCCAAAGCGTGCACCAGGTGCTGGACTGGGCGGCGGCGGCTCGCATGGCAGCGCCCTGGGTGCAGGCGGTGCGGGACAATCCGCCGCCGTTTTGGGCCATGGAAAGCCTGCTGCGCGAGTACCCCATCTCCAGCGCGGAAGGGCTGGCGCTGATGCGGCTTGCCGAGGCGCTGCTGCGTGTGCCCGATGCCGAAACCGCGATTGCGCTCACTGCCGACCAGTTGGGCCGTGCTGATTTCGAGAGCAGTGGTAACAAGGTGCTCTCGCGTCTGTCGAGCACCGCCATCGCCATGTCCAAGCACTTTCTGCCCGATCCGAACATTGGTGCCGCTACCCACGCCGAGCCTGGGTTGATGGCCAAGCTTGGCGCCCGCACGGTGGTGGCGGCAACACTTCGCGCGGTGCAGTTGCTCGGTCGCCAGTTTGTGCTCGGCCAAAGCATGGCCGAGGCGCAGGCGCAGGCCGATGCGGCGCGCGCACGCGACAAGGTGCGCTTCTCGTACGACATGCTGGGCGAAGGCGCGCGTACCGAGCGCGACGCTTTACGCTACCTTGCAAGCTATGGTGCTGCGATTGACGCCATCGCAGCGCGTACCAATGCCGGCGCTGCCGTAGAAGAAAACGACGGCATCTCGATCAAGCTCAGTGCCCTGCACCCGCGCTTTGAAGACGCGCAAAGCCAGCGCGTGATGGAAGAGTTGGTGCCGCGCGTCTGGAGCCTGTGCCTGAAGGCGGCAGCGGCCAACATCAACCTCACCATCGACGCCGAAGAGGTGGACCGCCAGGAGTTGTCGCTGCAGGTTCTGGAGGCCCTGGTTGCACGCGTGGCACAGCACTGCCCGCAGTGGCGCGGCTTTGGCATGGCGCTGCAGACCTACCAGACGCGCGCGCCGGAACTGATCGAGTGGGTGATTGCCCTGGCGCGCAGGTACGGTGTGCGTCTGATGTGTCGCCTGGTCAAGGGCGCGTACTGGGACGCCGAAATCAAGCGCGCCCAGGAGTTGGGCCTGCCGCATTACCCGGTGTTCACCCACAAGCACCACACCGATGTGGCCTACCTGGCCTGCGCGCGTGCGCTGCTGGACGCGCCCGACGCCATCTACCCGCAGTTTGCCAGCCACAACGCCGCCACCATTGCGGCGATCATTCAAATGGCTAGTCGCTGTGCCCCCACGCTCGGCACTGGCGCGTCCTCGCTGCCCCCCGAGGGGGCGCTCACGGTTTGGGGCGGCCCGGCGCCGTTCGGTGCCCCCACGCTCGGCACTGGTGTGTCCTCGCTGCACCCAGAGGGGGCGCTCACGGCTTGGGGCGGCCCGGCGCCGTTCGGTGCCCCCACCAAGCCTGCATCGCGGTTTGAGTTGCAACGCCTGCACGGCATGGGGGAGGGCGTGTACCGCGAGGTGCTGAAGAACCCGGCGATTGCGTGCCGGGTGTATGCGCCGGTGGGCGCGCACCGCGACTTGCTGGCGTATCTGGTGCGCCGCCTCTTGGAAAATGGTGCCAACTCATCCTTTGTGCACCAGATGGCCGATGCCGCGGTGCCGATGGCCGATCTGCTGATTTCGCCGCTGCGCCTGGAACCGCACTCCAGTCTGGCGCTGCCGCCGCAGTTGTTTGGCAGCCATGCCGGTGCGCGCAAAAACAGCACCGGCGTGGACTTGAGCGTGGCTTCGATGCGCGAGGCGCTGCTCTCTGCCCTGCCCACGGCGGTGCCAAAGATGCCGGAGTTTGATCTGGG
>CAIPBW010000291.1 GCA_903863395.1 uncultured beta proteobacterium | reverse complement strand
GCGCGCTGGCGGTGAAATCATGGCCAGCGGGTAGCGCGCCGAGTTGCCCCAGGCTTCGTGGTTGGGCAGGTAATTTGGCAGCGGGTCAAGCCCGCTTGTGGCCAGACTCGGGCTTGCGAGTTCGCAGCGGCCCGACGGCGTGGGGAATCCGCCCTGGGCAAACGGCGCTTGCGGCAGGTCGAGTGCGGCAAAGCCCTGGCGCAGCAGCAGGTCAAAGTCCACGGTGTCGCCGTAGGCGCTGCGGCACAGGGTCAGGTCGTCGTCGGCAAAGCAGGGGTCGGAAAAACCCATGCGCGCAGCGAGCTCGCGAAAGATCTGGGTGTTGGGCTTGCACTCGCCCAGCGGCGCAATGGCGGGCCGGTTGAGCAGCACGTCGGTGTGGCCGTAGCTCATGTGCACGTCCCAGTGCTCCAACTGCGTGGTGGCGGGCAGGATGTAGTCGGCGTAGTCGGCGGTGTCGGTCTGGAAGTGCTCCAGCACCACGGTGAACAAGTCGTCGCGCGCAAACCCGGCCACCACTTTGCCCGACTCGGGTGCCACCGATACTGGGTTGCTGTTGTAAACGATCAGCGCCTCAACTGCCGGGCCAAACTGCGCCGACGTGGGGCGCAGCAGGTCGTCGCCGATGGTGCTCATGTTGAGGGTGCGCGGTGTGCGCCCACCCAGCAGGTCGGGCCGCTCGAGCGCGGCGCGGTTGATCGGAAATGCGCCTGAGCTCGACAGCAGAACGCCGCCAGCGCGGTGCCGCCAGGCACCGGTGAGCGCGGGCAGGCAGGCCACGGCGCGCACCGCATTGCCGCCACCGTGCACCCGCTGCATGCCGTAGTTCAGGCGGATGGCGGCGGGTTCGCCACGTTGGAAACACGCGCCATAGTCGCGCGCCAGTGCGCGGATTTGCTCTACGGCAATGCCGCAGACGGCGGCGGCGCGTTCGGGCGGCCACTGCAGGGCGCGCGCGCGCAGGTCTTCCCAGCCCAGGGTGTAGCGCTGCAGGTAGTCGTGGTCGAGCCAGTCGTTCTGGATCAGCTCGTGCATCAGCGCGAGCGCCAGCGCGGCGTCGGTGCCGGGCAGCAGGGCAATGTGTTCGTGGCACTTTTCGGCGGTTTCGGTGCGGCGCGGGTCGATGCAGATCAGCTTGGCACCGGCGCGCTTGGCGGCCTGGGCGTGGCGCCAGAAGTGCAGGTTGCTGCCAATCGAGTTGCTGCCCCAGATCAGGATCAGCCGTGCCTCGCTAAAAAACTCGACCCGCATGCCGAGCTTGGCGCCGAGCGTATGCACCAGAGCGGCCGCGCCAGCCGACGAGCAGATGGTGCGGTTCAGCAGCGATGCACCCAGGGTGTGAAAAAAGCGCGCCGCCATGCCCTCGCCCTGCACCAGGCCCATGGTGCCGGCGTAGCTGTAGGGAACGATGGCTTGGGCGGCCTCAGGCCCACGTGCGGCAATGGCGTGCAGGCGCGCTGCGATGTCGGCCAGCGCCGCGTCCCATGTGACGCGCTCGAACTGGCCCGACCCCTTGGGGCCGCTGCGCTTGTGCGGGTAAAGGATGCGCTCGGGGTGGTAGGTGCGCTCGGTATAGCGCGAGACCTTGGTGCACAGCACCCCGCCTGTGGCCGGGTGGGCCGGGTTGCCATGTACCTTGATGGCGATGCCATCCTGGACCGTGGTGACCAGGGAGCAGGTGTCGGGGCAGTCGTGGGGGCAGGCACCCAGCACTTCGTGCGGGGCGGGCGAGTTGCTCGCAATTTGAAAATCACTCATGGGTGCAATGTTACGCGTTGCGGCGTAATATGGCGGTATGAAACTGATCGACTCCATTGTTGCGGCCGCGCCCGCGATTGCGCGCATTCGGCGTGACCTGCACGCCCACCCCGAACTGTGCTTTCAGGAAGTGCGTACCGCCGACATGGTGGCCGCCAAGCTCACCGAGTGGGGCATTGAGGTGCATCGCGGCTTGGGCACCACCGGCGTGGTGGGCGTGGTGCGCGCGGGCACTTCGCAGCGTGCGGTGGCGCTGCGCGCCGACATGGACGCCCTGCCAATGCAGGAGTTCAACACCTTTTCCCACGCCAGCGTGCACGCGGGCAAGATGCACGCCTGCGGGCACGACGGTCACACCGCCATGCTGCTGGCGGCGGCCCAGTATTTTTCGACCCGGCGCGACTTTGACGGCACCGTGGTGCTGATCTTCCAACCGGCCGAAGAAGGCGGCGGCGGCGCGCGCGAGATGATCAAGGACGGATTGTTTGAAAAATTTCCGGTGGAGGCAGTGTTTGGTATGCACAACTGGCCGGGCGCGGCGGTGGGCAGTTTTGCTGTCAGCGGCGGCCCGGTGATGGCGTCGAGCAACGAGTTCAAGATCACGCTGCGCGGGCGTGGTGGCCATGCCGCCTTGCCGCACAACGCGCTCGACCCGGTGCCGGTGGCGTGCCAACTGGTGCAGTCGTTCCAGACCATCATCAGTCGCAACAAAAAGCCGGTGGATGCAGGGGTGATTTCGGTCACCATGATCCACGCCGGCGAAGCCACCAACGTCATCCCCGACAGTTGCGAACTGCAGGGCACGGTGCGCACCTTTACGATTGAGCTGCTCGACCTGATTGAGCAGCGCATGCGCGACATCAGCCAGCACACGGCGGCGGCGTTTGGCATGGAGTGCACGTTTGAGTTTGATCGCAACTACCCGCCCACCATCAATTCGCATCCCGAAGCGGCCTTTGCACGGGGCGTGATGGAGGGCATTGTGGGCCAGGCGTTGGTGCAAGTGCAGGAGCCGACCATGGGTGCCGAGGACTTTTCCTACATGCTGCTGGCCAAGCCCGGGTGCTACTGCTTTATCGCCAACGGTGAAGGCGAGCACCGCGAGATGGGCCACGGCGGTGGGCCGTGCATGCTGCACAACCCGAGCTACGACTTCAACGATGAGCTCATCCCGCTGGGCGCAACCTATTGGGTACGATTGGCCGAAGCCTGGCTGGCTGCACCCCAGCCGCAGTAAGCCTCAGGCTTTTTGGGGTGCGGGGAAGCGGTGTGCTGCGAGTTGCAGCAAGCCGTCAAAGATCAGGTTGTCCACCAGTTCAAACGGCACCGACATGCTGGGTGCCATCTTCCAGCCCGCGCCGCCCGTCATGATGCATAGCGGTGCGGCACCGCAGCGCTTGCGGGTGTGTTGCACCATGCGTTCCACCGCGCCGGCAATGGCGTAGGTGCCGCCGCTGGTGAGCGCATCGCTGGTGTTGGTGGGAAACTCGCACACCTCGCCGGTGGGCACATGCAGCCCGGCGGTGCCGGACTCCAGGGCGCGCAGCATGATGCCGTGGCCGGGCAGAATCATGCCGCCCAGAAACTTGCCGTGGGCATCGACCGCTTCCACCGTCACAGCCGTGCCTACCATCACCACCACCATCGGGCGGGCTGGGCCCTGCGCGAGCATGCGGTGGTAGGCACCAATCATGGCCACCCAGCGGTCGGCACCCAGACGGGTGGGGTGGTCGTAGCCGTTGCGCAGCCCGGCCTCGGACTCGCTGGCAACCACCCATTGGGGCGCTACGTCCCACATTTCCATTTGCTCTTGCAGGCGCAGCTTGATGGCGTCGGTGGCCACCACGCAGCCCAAAATGTGTTTGGGGGCTTTGAGGGCGCTCCAGGCACCGTCGGCGAGTTTGTCGATGTTTTCCAGAAACTCGGCACCCTGCGCCAGCAGCACCGCGCCGGGGCGCGGACTGGCATAGTGCGCCCACTTCAGACGGGTGTTGCCGATATCCAGGGCGAGAAAGCTCATGGCGCGATTATCCCTGCCGCCAGGGCAGGCCGTGCATGCGCCAGCCGCCGCGCTTGCCGCGCTGGGCGTTGGGGTCGGCATCGCCCTCAAACCCTTCGAGGATGTTGTACGCCACCAAGCCCAATTCAGTGGCGCGCCGCGCCGCAGCCACGCTGCGCACGCCGCTGCGGCACAGCAGCAGGCACTTCTTGCCTTCGGGCACGGCCTGCTGCAGGGCCTGGTCAAAATCAGGGTTCATGGCCATGCCGGGCCACTGCTTCCAGGCCACGGCCACAGCGCCGGGGACAAAGCCCACCCATTCGCGTTCGGCGTCGGTGCGCACGTCCACCAGCACCGCCTCGCCTGCG
>CAIPBW010000290.1 GCA_903863395.1 uncultured beta proteobacterium | reverse complement strand
CTGGCGGCCTTGATCATGGCCCCCTGCAGGCTGATGTCGATCAACGTCACGTCAAGCACGCCTTGCGGGGCCGGCTTGCTGGTCTTGACCATTTCCACCGTGGTTGGCCACGACACCTTGGTGCGCATCGACTGGCGCACCATGCGTGCGTCCACTTGGGACGGGTAGGCCAAGAGTGCGTAGGCAAACGGGCTTTCAAAGGTTTGCAACACCTTGCTCAAAAACGAAAACTCGTACTGGCCAGTAAAGCCGCGCACCACGCAGATTTCGCCTTCCGTCAGTCCGGTCTGGTCACCCTCGGGGCCGATTGGGCCGACCATCACGCCTTTGGATTCAATCGCCCCGTAATACTGCGACTCTTTCTTGCTGGCACCTTCTACCAGCCGCCGTGTCTGCAGTGCCATGCCGGTTCGCAAACCCAGGGCCTTGAGGGGCATGCGGGTTACGTCTGCTGCGCTGCTGTCGTCTGGGCTCATGCGGGGTGTCTTTCAGGGCAAAAGGGGGCAAATCTGTGCACGCTAAGATGGTACACCGGAGCGCGGCGCGATGTGCAGCAGTGCTCCGGCAAGTGCAGGAGTGGAGTCGAGCATGGATCAGGTGGAATGTGTGGTGATTGGCGCGGGCGTGGTCGGGCTGGCCGTGGCGCGCGCCCTGGCGCTGTCTGGCCGCGAAGTGCTGGTGCTCGAAGCCGCTAACGCCATTGGCACTCAGATCAGCGCGCGCAACAGCGAGGTGATCCACGGCGGCATGTACTACGCCGCAGGCTCGCTCAAGGCGCGTCTGTGTGTGCAGGGTAGGGCGATGCTCTACGACTACTGTGCCAGTCGCGGCGTGGACCACCGGCGCTGCGGCAAGCTGATTGTGGCTACCGACGCGGCGCAAGTCGCGCAGTTGCACCTCATCAGCGCGCGCGCTGTCGCCAACGGGGTGATGGACATGCAACTGCTCGATGCCGCACAGGCGCTAGCGCTGGAGCCCGCGCTGCACTGCGTGGGTGCGCTGCACTCGCCCAGTACCGGCATTGTCGACAGCCACGGGCTGATGCTCTCGCTGCTCGGGGACACCGAGAACGCGGGCGGCATTCTGGCGCTCAACTCAGCGCTGGAGCGCGCGCACTGCGGGCCCGATGGCTTTGAACTGCAAGCCAGCGACGGCACGCGGCTGCGCAGCCAAGTTTTAGTCAACGCCGCAGGCCTGCACGCACCCACATTGGCACGGCGCTTTGAAGGTCTGGCACCGAAACTTGTGCCCACGCCTCACTTTGCCAAGGGCAGCTATTTTTCACTCACCGGTCGCGCGCCGTTTTCGCGCCTGATCTATCCGGTGCCGCTCAAGGATGGTCTGGGCGTGCATTTGACGCTCGATTTGGCAGGGCAAGTGCGCTTTGGGCCCGATGTGCAGTGGGTAGAGTCGCCCGACGACCTGGCAGTGGAGGCGGCGCGCGGTGACGCGTTTTATGCAGCAATACGCAAGTACTGGCCCGCGCTGCAGGACGGTGCCCTGGCCCCGGCCTATGCCGGTATCCGCCCCAAGATCTACGCCGAGCATGAGGCCCCGGTTGATTTCTG
>CAIPBW010000289.1 GCA_903863395.1 uncultured beta proteobacterium | reverse complement strand
GTCCTGCGGCGGCACCAGCACCGGTTCGAGCGCGTGCGAGACGTAGAACGCGTCGAGGTTGACCATGGTCGGCAGCAGCACCTGCTCGGCCACGCGAAACGCCTGGATCACGGTATCGAGCGCTTCCTGCGCGCTTTCCACGTAGTACTGAATCCAGCCGGTGTCGCGCTGCGCCAGGCTGTCAGTCTGGTCCGGCCAGAACGCCCAGGGCGAGGCCACGGTGCGGTTGACGTTGACCATCACAATCGGTGCGCGCGCGCCGCTGGCGTAATGCAGGAGTTCGTGCATCAACAGCAAGCCCTGCGACGCGGTGGCGGTAAACACCCGCGTGCCCACCAGCGAGGCCGGAATGCACGCCGACATGACCGAGTGCTCGGACTCGGGCGTGATGATTTCGGCGTCAAACGTGCCCTCGGCGGCAAACTCGGTGAGTTGCTCCAGTACCGGCGTCTGCGGCGTGATCGGGTACACCGGAACGACCTTGGGCCGCGCCAGACGTGCGCCCCAGGCCACGGCCTGGTTGCCGGTCAACAGCATGGATGGGGATTGCGTACTCATCTCAACTCCTCCTGCATCGCCATCGAACCCGTCGGGCATTCCTTGACGCACACACCGCAGCCTTTGCAATAGTCGGTAAGCACCGTGTAGCCTGCCTCCACCCGCTTGACCGCCATGTCCGGGCAGTAGACGACGCAGTTGTCGCAAAAGATGCAGGTGCCACAGGAAAAGCAGCGCTCGCTCTCGGCCAGTGCCTGTTCCAGCTCCAGCCCCAACTGCACCTCGGCGTCGCGCGACAGGCGCTCTGCGGCGTCGAGCAGCAAGGTCTGGGCGCGCGCCTGTTTGGGGTGGTAGAAGGTGCTGATGGCTTGCAGGTTCACCAGGGCCTCGTTACCCGCAGCGGGTCGCACGGCAGCGCCGCTGTGGCGCTGTTCCAGCGCAAAGGCAATTTCGTGCGCGGCGTGCTGGCCCATGCCAATGGCCTCGGTCACAAAGCGCGCCATGCTGACCATGTCGCCCCCGGCATACACACCGCTTTGGCTGGTGGCAAGCTGTGCGTCGGTCTTGAGCAGTCCACCGGCAGCGGCAAAGCCTTCGCCCAGGATGGACAGATCGGGGTCCTGGCCAATCGATGTGACGATGGCGTCGCAGGCAATGCTGAAACTGCTACCGGGCAGCGGGTTGACGCTGAACTGCCCACGCACCGCGCCCGGCACAAACTCCACCTTGCTGCAGGTCACGCTCAAGCCCTGGGCACCGCCATCGCGCACGATCTCCAGCCGTGCGCCATCGAACAGGGTGATGCCCTCCTCCAGCGCTTCTTCCACCTCTTCGGCTTGCGCGGGCATTTGCGCGCGCTGCTCCAGCGCGAGCAGACTGACCTCGTGGCCCAGACGGCGTGCGCTGCGTGCCGCGTCCAGCGCTGCACTGCCGCCACCAATGACCAGCAGCCGCTTGCCCAGCGCCAGCGGTTGGCCCGCGTTGGCGCTGGCCAGAAAGGCGGCACCGTCGCAGACCCAGGGCTGGGTGTAGTCCAGGTTGGGCAAGCGCTTGTTGCGCGCTGCGCCCAGCGCCAGGTAGAGCGCGTCGTGCTGCTGCGCCAGTTGCGCAAAGCCTTCGGCCGAATCGATGCGCCGACCGCAATGCACCTGCACGCCCATGGCCACAATGCGTGCAATCTCTGCGTCGAGCACGTCGCGCGCGAGCCGGTAGGCCGGAATGCCGTAGCGCATCAGGCCCCCAAGTTCGGGCTGGGCCTCGTACAAGCTGACGGCAAAGCCCATGCGCCGCAACTGGAACGCCGCCGACAGACCCGATGGCCCGCCGCCGACGATGGCAATGTGGCCTTCGCGTGGCGCGGCTGCACCCGCATGCGACCAGCCATTGGCAATAGCCTGGTCGCCGACAAAGCGCTCCAACTTGCAGATCGAAAGCGCCTCGTCGTAACCACCCCGGTTGCACGCGGTCTCGCACGGATGGTGGCAAATACGCCCTGCAATCGAGGGGAACGGGTTGTGGCGCGTGAGCACCTGCCAGGCAGCGTGGAAGTCGCGCGCACGCGCCAGACCGATCCATTCGGCAATGTCGCCACTGACCGGACACGCGCCGTGGCAGGGTGCGGGGGCCTTGATGTGGGTTGCCAGCGATGCGCGCCAGGTGCCGGTCTTGATGGCCTCTGTACTGCCGGTGGTCCAGGTGGTGGGAATGGGCAGGGGTGCGTTCATGCTGCGACTCCCTGAAGTTGCACATCGACGCAGCGATAACCCTCTGCGCAGGCCGCGACGTTCTCGTCGCGCTGCTTGGGCGCGTTGTCCACCAGCGCCTGCGTCAGCACTGCCAGCGTCGGTGCCTGAATGGCCCGCGCCATGGCCCCGAGCAGCACCGAATTCACAATCCGCCCCAGGCCCTGCTGGCGCGCAATCGTCAGGGCATCGACCGGAACCACGCGCTTGCCCGGCAGGATCTGCGCAAACTCCTGAGCGCTGCGCGCAGAGTTCACCACGATCAAGGTGTCAGCGTCGGCGCAGGCCAGCAGACGGCCTTCGAGGAGGCTGGCGTCAAAACACAAAATGGCGTCGGCACGCTCGATGTCGCAGCGCAGGCGCACCGGCTCGCTGTCCACCCGCAGGTAGGAGTTGACCGGCGTACCCCGGCGCGCGCCGCCGTAACTGGCAAAGCACTGCACATGCATGCCCTGCGCGTGAAACGCCCCGGCAAGCAGATTGCCCGCCGTCTGCGCACCTTGCCCACCGCGGCCCTGGATGATGATCTCAAGCACCTTGTCGTCTCCTTTCGGACTTGCCGTCGGCACCAAATGCCTAACAGAATCCGTATGGTTGTGTCCTTGTAGGGACTTGTCTGAAATGGAATTTAGGCCTTTTGCCGCCATCCGCCTAATTGATTATTGAAATCCGCTACATTCACCAAACCGATAATTCGTACAAACCCTTAAACCCTGTTCCGGGTGGTCGGAACTGCAAACGGACCCTGGTTCAAGGTTTCGTCACTGCGAGGAGCGAAGCGACGCGGCAGTCCATGTCTGCTGGTATTCCTGCATGGATCGCCACGGCCTTCGGCCTCGCGATGACGGGGTGTGGCCTCGCGATGACGAAGGGGGTTCTCGCGATGAACCATCTCCGTCATTGCGAACGAAGTGAAGCAATCCATGACTTTCAAATGCATGGACTGCCGCGCTACGCTCGCAGTGACGAAACCACGGCTCATGGTCCATTTGCAGTTTCGACCTGGAAATAGGATGCTCACAATGACGACAGCGTGTGTCGTGAGTTCCGCAAAGATCAATAGGTTCAACCATCCGCTTGAGAGTGAAAGAACGCCATGAATTTCCGACAGCTTGACCTCAATCTGCTGCGCGTCCTGTGCGCGGTGTACCGGCTTGGATCGGTCACCGAGGCCGGGCAGGAGTTGGCCTTGTCGCAGCCCGCCACCAGCAATGCCCTGGCGCGCCTGCGCAACGTTTTTGAGGACGACCTGTTTGTGCGCTCGCCGCGCGGCCTGCACCCCACGCGCAAGGCGCAACGCATCGTGCCTGCCGTGATCGAACACCTGCACCGGCTGGAAGCCACGGTCAGCAGCGCCGAAGCGTTTGAGCCCGCCAGCAGCGTCAACCACTGGCGTCTGTCGCTGTCCGACCTGGGCGAGATGATGTTTCTGCCGCCGCTGGCGCAGGCGCTGCGCAGCCAGTCGCCCGGCAGCCATGTATCCAACGTGGCGGTGGCCGCAGCCCAGGTACGCGCCGCGCTGGACTCGCACGAGATTGACCTGGCCATTGGCATCCTTGACGCCAGGCGCGGCTCGATTGCCAGCGAGTTGCTGTTTCAGGAATACTTTGTTGCAATCTCGGCCAACGCCTGGCGGCCCCTGGGCTGGCGCAGCGGCAACCAGTTGAACGCCAGGCAGTTGGCAGCCGCATCGCTGGCGGTGGCGTCGCCCGCCGCCACGTTTCACGGCAGCGTGGACCTGATGCTCAACCGGCTGCAACTCGAAGAGCGCATCGTGCTACGCGCCCGCCACTACGGAGCGCTACCCGAGCTGGTAACGCGCACCGACCTGCTCGCCATCGTCCCCTTGATGTACGCCAATTCCTTGGCCCCGCGCTACGACGTACGCATCTGGGAACTGCCCAAGCACGGCTCGCGCTACGACGTCTGCATGCTCTGGCAACAGTCCGCCAACCACGACGTGGCCCACGCCTGGCTGCGCGGCGTGGTGCGCAACCTGTTTCAACGCACGCCGATAAGCGCCACGCGCAAACTCAAGCCGTAGCCGCAGGTTCTGGGTTTATAGTCTTGCCTCAAACAATACGGCGAAGTACGTTGTTTCTGGCAACCGGGTACCTCGCTTACATGGAGACAAGCGATGCAGTGTCCGTCACCGAACAACGCGCCAGCGGCGCTGGAGCATGGCCCTTTTGCGGCACTGCTTGCGCAAGCTGCCGCCGCACAGCGCAGCGAACTCAATCACGCAGAACTTGAGACGCTGCTCTCTGCTCTGGGCACATCGTTCCATCCCCCGCCTGCCTCTTTTGCGCGCGGCGCGTTTCGCGTCAGCCTGCACCAAAGCCGCGAGTTTGGTCTGGTGCTCAGCGCGGGTCTTGGTGGCCTGGAGCGCGAGCTTGACGCGGGCAACTTCCGCAAGGACCGCGCTGCAGTGCATGCCGCAGTGGAACTCAGCACGGCGGCGGACTTTTTGCAGCGCTTCCAGCGTACCCTGCCCTACCAGGAAATCGCTGTCCTGGCCCGCCACGCGCAGCGCGCGGTGCCCGATGCGCAACTGGAACAGTTCTTTGCGCGCGTGTTGCAGTTGGCGCGCGACGCCATCGCCCTGGCGCAGACTGCGCCGCTGGAACTGCAGGTGCTCACGCTGGAGTTGGTGCTGCGCGGCAACGCCATTGCAGTGGTAGACGCGCACAGCATCCTGCGCGCATCGGTTGCACCCTCACTGCCCCGGCCCGTGGCCAAGATTGACAAGCTGCTGCACCCGGCATCGATTGGCATTGTCGGCGTGTCGGCCACGAGCATGAATTTTGGCCGCATCATTTTGCGCAATCTGGTGGGCAGTGGCTACGACAAGGCGCGCCTGCGCGTGATTCGCGCAGGCGAGACCGAGGTCGATGGCATCGCGTGCGTGGCCAACCTCAAGGCACTGGAGCACAAGCTCGATTTGCTCATCGTCGCGGTGGCGGCTGACGCGGTCTATGCACTGGTGGATGAGATTATTGAAAGCGATGCGGTCGAATCGGTGATGCTGATCCCCGGCAGCCTGGGCGAAACCGCCAAGAGCCGCGAACCGGCCGCAGCGCTTGCGGCCAAGATCAATGCGGCGCACGGCAGAGCTGGCGGCGGCCCGATCTTTCTGGGTGCCAACTGCCTGGGCGTAGTCTCGCACCCCGGGGCCTACGACTCCTGGTTTATCCCGCTGGAGCGTCTGCCCAAACCGGCCAAGAAGCCGGTGCGCAATTCGGTCATGCTCAGCCAAAGCGGCGCCTTCATGATCACGCGCCTGAGCCAGAACCCCTGGCTCGACCCGCGTTATATGCTGGCGCTTGGCAACCAGACCGATCTGACCCACGGCGACTTGCTGAGCTACTTTGCGCAAAGCCCCGAGATTGACACCATCGGCATCTACATCGAAGGCTTCAAGGACCACGACGGCCTGCACTTTGCCAAGGCGGTGCGTTCTGCCGTGCTGCAAGGCAAGCAGGTGGTGGTGTACAAGGCCGGCAAGACGGCACCCGGCATGGGCGGTGTGATGGGCCACACGGCGTCGATTGCGGGCGACCTGGACCTGTTTGAATCGGTGCTGCGCCAGGCAGGTGCCATCGTCGCGCAAGACTTTGAAGGCTTTGACGACCTGTTCTACATCGCAGGCGCCCTGCACCACAAGTCCATTTGCGGCAACCGCCTTGGTGCCATCAGCGGTGCCGGGTTTGAAGCGGTTGGCATGGCCGACTCCATTCTTTCGGACAGCTATGCGCTGCAAATGGGCGCACTGCAGGCCGATACCGTCTCCAAGGTGGAAGAAATCCTGCGCGCCAAGCGGCTCGATGCGCTGGTGGAAGTGCGCAACCCGATCGACATCAACCCCGGTGCCGATGACGACGCCCACCTGCAGATTGCCGAAGCGTTTTTGCAAGACCCGCAAATTGACGCGGTGGTGATCGGGCTGGACCCGACTGCGCCTTCGGTGCGCGCTCTGAGCGAGAGCAAGCTGCGCCCCGGCTACGACATCCACGACGCCAAGAGCACCGTGCACCTGATGCCGCCGCTGGCGGCGCGCAACACCAAACCGCTGATCGGCATTGTCGATGGTGGCCGCCTGTACGACGCCATGTGCGAGCGCCTGATGGACCAGGGCGTGTGCGTGTTCCGCAACTGCGCCCGCGGCACGCGCGCGCTGCTGCACTACACCGAAGCGCGCCTCAACGCCGACGCCCTGCGTGCGCAACACGCCAATGGCGCGCAAGCACCGGGCTGAACCACCCACCCCCATTTATTGCAACCTACTGCACCAAGGAGAACCATGAGCGAAATACTAGTCGTTGGCATGAGCGCCACGCGCCACGTTGACGTGGACCGCGAACGCACCATCAGCTTTATGGGAGAAGACTGCCGCGTCTATTCCACCCCCAACCTGTTGTACGACATTGAAATGGCCTGCCGTGACCTGTTGCTCGCGCACATCGGTGAAGGCAAGGACTCAGTGGGCACGCGGGTCGAACTCGACCACGTGGGTGCCACGCTGCTGGGGATGTGGGTCGACATCACGGTCACGGTGAGCGAGGTCAATGGCAATGCCGTGACGTTTGACTTCAGCGCCCGCGACGCCCTGGAAGAAGTGGCGCGCGGCAAGCACAGCCGCTTTGTGGTGGGCCTGGAAAAAACCGCGCAGCGCCTCAAAGCCAAGCAGGCCAAGGCCGCCGCTTAAAGCCCATAGCATGGATTGCTTCACTTCGTTCGCAATGACAGCCTCTCGTCATCGCGAGACCATGCGCCACTTCGTCATCGCGAGGCCGAAGGCCGTGGCGATCCATGACTTCATGCCTGCATGGATTGCCGCGTCGCTACGCTCCTCGCAATGACAACCTTTCATCCTCGCGAGGCCCCTCACCACGCTCGTCATCGCGAGGCCTTCAGGCCGTGGCGATCCATGACTTCATGCCTGCATGGATTGCTTCACTTCGTTCGCAATGACGGAAATGGTTGCTCGCGATGAAATGGTTATTCGCGATGAAGAAAGCTGCGCCTTGAATGCTACAGCGATCAGGAGCCGTTTACCGGCTTGCGCCCACCGATGCCGAGGTAGGTTTCGATGATGCGCGGGTCGGTGGCCAGGTCGCTGGAGCGGCCGGTGAGCGAGACCTTGCCCATCTCCAGCACATAGGCCCTGTCGGCCACGGCCAGCGCCGCGCGTGCGTTTTGCTCCACCAACAGGATCGAGACGCCGCGCTGGCGTAGCCCCACCACTACCTGCAGCACTTCGCGCACGATGTTGGGTGCCAGCCCCAGTGAGGGTTCGTCCAGCATCAGCAGTTTGGGCTTGGCCATCAGGGCGCGGCCCACGGCCAGCATCTGGCGCTCGCCCCCGGACAGGGTAGAGGCGCGCTGGGTGCAGCGCTCTTCAAGACGCGGGAAGATCGAATAGACCTCTTCGCGGCAGGCATGCTGGTCGCGCACGCCGCGCCACCAACGCGAAAAACCGCCGAGCAGCAGGTTGTCTTGCACCGACATTTCGCCAAACAACTCGCGCCGCTCGGGCACCAAGCCTGCCCCACCCACCACCATGGCGTTGACGGTGGGACGGCGCATATCGTGGCCGTTGAGCCAGACTTCGCCAGTGCTGGGCAGCAGCCCCATGGCGGCTGACAGCAGTGTGGTTTTGCCCGCGCCATTGGGTCCGATCACGGTGACGATCTCGCCGGGCTGGACCACCAGATCGATCTGGTGCACGGCTTCGACTTCGCCGTAGCAGACGCTTAAGTTCTTGAGCTCGAGTACGGGTGCAGCCATGCCATCAGCTCCCATCTGCGCCGCCAAGGTAGGCTGCCAGCACCCTGGGGTCAACCTGCACCTGGGCCGGTGTTCCGTGCGCAATCACCTGCCCAAACTCCAGCACCGTAATGCGGTCTGCAATATTCATCACAAATTCCATGTCGTGTTCAACCACCAGGATGGCCATGCCCTCGCCGCGCAGTTGTGTGAGCAAGCGCGCCAGCGCCACCTTTTCCATATGCGGCAGACCGGCGGCGGGCTCGTCAAGCAGCAGCACGCTGGGCTGCCCGGCCAGGGCGCGCGCAATCTCGACGATGCGCTGCTGCCCCAGGGCCAGCGAACCGGCCAGGTCGTGCAGTTGTGGCCCCAGGCCACAGCGTTCAAGCTGGGCTTGTGCCTCAGCGCGCAGCGCCGCTTCTTCGGCGCGATCCAGGCGCAGCATCGACGCAATCCAGCCATGGTGCCCGCGCAAATGCGCGCCCAACGCCACGTTGTCGAGCACGCTGCGCGTGCCGAGCAAGCGCACGTGCTGGAAGGTGCGGCTCAGCCCGCCTGCGGCAAAGAACCGTGACGACAGGCCGCGCATGTCGCGCCCCAGCAGGGTGACCGCGCCCGAGGTGGGATCATCCACCCCCGAGATCATGTTGAAGAAGGTGCTCTTGCCCGCGCCGTTGGGGCCAATCAGGGCATGGATTTCACCGGCGCGCACGTCCAGGTTCACATTGCTGTTGGCCTGCAGCCCGCCAAAGCGCTTGCTCACCGCTTTGGCATCCAGCACCACTGTGCCCTTTTCGGCCGACGCGCGTTCTGCCAGAGGCTGCACGTTCTGTTGCTGCGCCCGGGAAACTGGCCGCAGGTAGCGGTTGACGCGCCGCGCCATACTGGGCCACAAGCCTTCGGAAAAGCGCTGCAACACCACCAGCATCAGCAGGCCAAACACAATCACCTCAAAGTTGCCGCTGCTGCCCAGCAAGCTGGGCAGAATGTCTTGCAGATATTGCTTCATCAGCGTGATCAGCGCGGCACCCAGCACCGCGCCCCACAGATGGCCGGCACCACCCACCACCGCCATGAACAGGTATTCAATGCCGATGTTCAGGTTAAACGGGGTGGGGTTGACGAAGCGCTGCAGGTGCGCATAAATCCAGCCCGACAGGCTGGCCAGC
>CAIPBW010000288.1 GCA_903863395.1 uncultured beta proteobacterium | reverse complement strand
GCGGCTGCCACCGCGTCCGTGGCGTCCGCCACCGAGCCCAACGGCATGGAGTTCGCTGCGCTTGACTGGCAGGCATTGGCCCAGCGCGCCAGCACCTGCCAGGACTGCGCGCTGTGTGCCAGTCGCAAACAGACCACGCTGAGCGCTGCGACCGATGTTGGCACGGCGCACTGGATGGTGGTGGGCGACGCACCCGACGAGGACGAAGAGCGCCAGGGCCAACCCTTTGCCGGCCAGGCTGGCGTATTGCTCGACAACATGCTGCGTGCCGTGGGTGCGGTGCGCGGTGCGGGGGGGCGACAAGGTGCCTACCTGAGCACGGTGGTGAAGTGCAGACCGAGCGCCGGGCGTGTGCCCACCGCGCCTGAGTTGGCCCAGTGCGCACGCTACTTGCAGCGCGAGATTGCGCTGGTGCAACCCAAGGTGATTCTGGCGATGGGACGCTTTGCGGTGCAAACCCTGTTGGCGCAACACCCCGAGCAGGCGGCGCTACCGCTGGGCAAGCAGCGCGGCACGCTCTACCAATATGGCAGTGTGCCGGTGGTGGTGACCTACCACCCCAAGGTGCTTCTGCGCGCCAGCGCCGATAAAGCCAAGGCCTGGGCCGACCTGTGCCTGGCGCGCGAAGTGGTGCTGCAGGCAGACACCGCTCTCTGACGCCTGCCTACAATCCGGGCATGAACTTTCTCGACCAATTGCGCGCCGCCGAGCGCCAAAACGCTTCCCTCTTGTGCGTCGGGCTCGACCCCGAGCCGTCCCGCTTTGCTGCGGGGATGCGGGGCGACGCCAGCAAGATTTTTGACTTCTGCGCCGCCATCGTGGATGCCACGGCGGATCTGGTGATCGCCTTCAAGCCGCAAATTGCCTACTTTGCCGCGCACCGGGCCGAGGGTCAGCTCGAGCGCCTGATAGCGCACATCCGCGCCACAGCGCCCAACGTGCCGGTCATTCTGGACGCCAAGCGTGGCGACATTGGCAGCACCGCCGAGCAGTACGCCATCGAGGCGTTTGAGCGTTACGGGGCCGACGCGGTCACGCTCTCGCCGTTCATGGGTTTTGACTCGGTGGCACCGTACCTCAAGTACCACGGCAAGGGCGCCTTTTTGCTGTGCCGCACCTCCAACCCCGGCGGCGACGATTTTCAGTCGCAGCGGCTCTCCAGCGTGGAAGGCGCGCCCTTGTTGTACGAGCACATCGCCCGCCTGGCGCAGGGCCCGTGGAACCTCAACGGGCAGCTTGGTCTGGTGGTGGGTGCCACCTATCCGGCCGAGATCGAGCGCGTGCGTGCGCTGGCACCCACCGTGCCGCTGCTGATTCCGGGCGTGGGGGCCCAGGGCGGCGATGCGCTAGCCACCGTGCGAGCGGGCTGGCGCGGCACCGCAGACGCCACCAGCGCGCCGATTGTGGTCAACTCGTCGCGCGCCATCCTGTATGTCTCGGCCACTGACGACTTTGCCGCCGCCGCCCGGCGCGAAGCCGTCAAGACCCGCGACCTGCTGCAGGCAGCGCGCGCTGCTGCGATTGAAGGCTGAGTAATGCATTCCGGCATGCATGGATTGCCGCGCTTCGCTCGCAATGACAGCTCCCCCGTCATCGCAATGACAGCCCCCCGTCGTCGCAATGACAGCCTCCCGTCATCGCGCGGCCATCCCCCTCGTCATCGCGATGCCATCCCCCTCGTCATCGCGAGGCCGTCAGGCCGTGGCGATCCATGACTTTATGCAGAGCGCCGCTGAAAATCATCACAAAGGGAGAAAACCATGATTGACCTGTATACCGCCGCTACGCCCAACGGGCACAAGGTGTCGATTGCGCTGGAAGAAATGGCGCTGCCGTACACGCTCAAGGTGCTTGATCTGGGCAAGCGCGAGCAAAAGACGCCCGAGTTTCTGGCGATCTGCCCCAACGGGCGCATTCCGGCCATCGTGGACCGCGACGAAGATGACTTTGCGGTGTTCGAGTCCGGTGCCATCCTGATCTATCTGGCCGAAAAGACCGGCCAGCTCCTGCCCCGCGACGCCAAGGGCCGTTCGCGCGTAATCCAGTGGCTGATGTTCCAAATGGGCGGCATTGGCCCCATGATGGGCCAGGCCAACGTGTTCTACCGCTACTTTCCCGAGAAGCTCCCGAGCGTGATCGACCGTTACCAGGGCGAGAGCAAGCGCCTGTTTCGGGTGCTCGACGGCCAGCTCATGGACCATGAATACCTGGCGGGCGACTACTCGATTGCCGACATTGCCAACTGGGCCTGGGTGCGAACGCACCGCTGGTCGGGGGTGGACATGGACGACCTGCCGCACCTCAAGCGCTGGCGCGACCAGTTGCGTGCGCGCCCGGCGGTGCAGCGCGGCATCCTCAGCCCGCCGTCGAACATGGATTTGCGCGTCGAAGACCCTGACAAGGCGCGCCAGTTTGCCGAAAATGCACGCCTGATGCTCGAAACCGGACAGTCACGCCAAGAAGGAGTCTGATCATGAAGATGTATGTATCGCCGCGCGCGCCCAGCCCCCGGCGCGTGATGATGTTCATGGTGGAGAAAAACATCACCGGCATCGATCTGGTCAACCTCGACCTCAACGCCCATGAGCACAAGAGCAAGGCTTACCGCGCCAAGAGCCCGCTGGCCACGGTGCCCGCGCTGGAGTTGGACGATGGCCGCGTGCTGACCGAAACGCGCGCCATCTGCAGCTACCTCGAAGGCCTGTACCCCGAGCCCAACCTGATGGGCGTGGACTTTGAGGAGCGCGCCTTTATCGAGATGACCGATCGGCGCGTGGAGTGGTATCTGCTGGCGCGCATTGCCAATGGCGTGCGCCACACGCACCCGGGGCTGGCGCCGCTGGAGCAGCCCCAGTTTCCTGAATTTGGGCATTCGCAGGCGAGCAAGGTGCGCGAGGTGGCGCAGTGGTTTGACCAGATGCTCGAGCGCCAGCCCTGGATCGCCGGCCCGCGCTTCACCATTGCCGACATCACCGCGTTTTG
>CAIPBW010000287.1 GCA_903863395.1 uncultured beta proteobacterium | reverse complement strand
TCTTGGGGGTGTGCACTGCGAGACGCTTGCCTGGCGGTGCCCCCGCCACAAACGGGTGGGTGGTTGCCGAGCGACATCCACTCAATCTGAGCGGGGATCGCGCCTGCCACCCATGGCCCTGGCGTGACCGGGGCAGGGTAAAGGCCGGATTTAGGATCATCCGGGCCAGTGGTGTGTCAGCGTGCGATGGTCATCAGTTGCTTGGCTACTGCGGCGTAGGCCGCCATCACAGTCGCCAATGGTTGCCCTGCATGGGCTTGTCACGCACGGGCCACACAGGGCAAAGCATTTGCACAACCTCCATCAGGCTCAGCCACTCGGCGATGGGGTCGATCCCAGAAGTGTTGCCCAAAGGCGGTTGAAAAGGCAGACCCGCTTCGCGCGCCAGCACCGCACTTGCACCGGCACGGTTTAGCACCGTTTGGGCATGGGGTTCGGTGTTATCCGAGAAGTTCATTGAGGAGTTCCGGTTTGTTGAACATGGCAAAGTACTCATGCAACTCATCCATGTTGAGTGACGCGCGGTGTATTTTCAGTAGTGCGCGAATGTCGTCCAAATCGCGCGTTCGCGTTGCATCGTTCACGAAGCCTTGCAACTTGAAGCCTATCAGTCCTTCGACGCTGATGATGCGTATGCGACCCATCGGGGTCTCGCGCTCCGATGCCTGCGCCAGCAAGCGGCGTGCAAGGGGACGATGCGCATAAAGCAAATCCAACCCCTCGGTTGCGCGCACATAGTTTGCAGCGTCTTCGCTGCGGTATAGGCACTGGTAGCCCAAATCCATCAGCGCATCATGTACCTTGTCCGCAGCTTCGGCCGCTACCAGAAAATCCACATCCTTGGTTGCGCGCACGACTTGGTGCGCAACCACTGCCAAACCACCAATCAATGCTGGCTCAGTGCCGTTGCGTGCAAACATGGACAGTGCTTCGCGAATTTGTTCGGCCAGGTTGGACATATCTACAGCGTGAAATGGTGGATGCAGGCATCATAGCGGCCGCTTTGGCCCTTACTGAAGACGCTCTGGCCTTGCGCGCAATGCATCAAGGTCAAGAAGGGCCTGTTTCTTGCCGTGCCGGTACCACAACCGGGCACTCATCGGCACCGTTACTTTTGTGCACCGGTGCTACTGGCCACAGCTCAGGGCGCGGTGTTTTCCTGCGTTACCCGGCGCGCTCCGTCAAAGCGGCGCGCCCAGTAAGCGCGGCCCATATCGTCCACCCGGACCTTGGCACCGGGCTTGGGCGAGTGGATGAACTTGTTTTCCCCAACGTAGATGCCTACGTGGCTGAATGCGCGGCGCATGGTGTTGAAAAACACCAGGTCGCCCGGCTGCAGTTCGGTGCGGTCAATTTTTTGGGTGGCGGCGGCTTGTTGCTCGGCCTTGCGGGGCAGCAGCAATCCAGCGGTTTGCTCGTACAGCGTGCGGACAAAGCCGCTGCAGTCAAACCCGGTTTCCGAACTGCTACCGCCGCGCCTGTAGGGCACGCCCAGCAGTCCCATGGCGTTGACCACCAGTGCCGAGGCCTTGGCAGTCACTTCCTCGCCCACGTCGGCAATCTGCGCCAACAGGCCACGGTCTGCCAGAAAACCATCGGTGGCCTCGTCCGCAACCGTTGGGCTGGCGTGTGCGGCGCAGGCCAGCAACAGGGTAACGAGAAGGCTGAAAAAACGCATCGCGCAAGCATAACCGAAAAACGGAAACTTTCTCATTGTCAAGTAACACATTAAAAACAAGGCATAACGCTATGATAAATAACGATAAAACAAAATTTCGTAAAATATCTTTCGAGCCAGAGGCATTTCGGTATGCTTGGCACTTCAACTCGTGAAGGTGACGCATGCTGCTAGAAGTCGGACAATCCCAACTGGTGCTGGTGGACTACCAGGCGCGCCTGATGCCTGCCATTTTTGACGCCCCTGCGGTGCTGGCCAACGCCGTTCGCCTGGCGCGTATTGCCGCTTTGCTGCAGGTGCCGACGTTTGCAACTGAGCAAAATCCGTCCAAACTGGGTGCCAGCGTGCCCGAGCTGGGTGAAGCCTTGGCGGCGTGCGGGGCCAGGGTGCTGCACAAGATGCAGTTCAGCGCGGTGGAGGAGGGATTGAGCGAGTGGTTGCGGCCTGCGCCCAAGCCGGTGCAGGGCAACGCGCGCAGCCTTCCCAAGCACTTGCAAAAGGCAGCCAGCGGTGCGTCCGAGCGTGCCACCGTGGTGCTGGCCGGTTGCGAGGCGCATGTCTGCCTGCTGCAAACTGCGCTCGACCTGCTGGAGGACGAGTTTGACGTGTGCGTGGTGACCGATGCCTGCGGCTCACGCACCGAGCGCAACCGCGATGCCGCGTTTGACCGACTCGCCGGTGCCGGCGTTGAATTGGTCACCACCGAGATGGTGGCATTCGAATGGCTGCGCAGTGCCGAGCATCCACTGTTCAAGCAGGTCCAAGGCTTGATCAAGTAGCCGTGCGGGTGTGCGCCGGACGGTAAGAGCGCGCAGTTTTGTTGACCTTAAACAAAGTCTGGGCGGTCGCGGGCAATATATGGTCTTTTGGAGTCAGTATTCTGAAAGCTAGCTATCCATAATTATGAATTCAGTTTTATAGGCCCGAACGGAGACAAACCATGACCCATTACGCTGACTTTCATCGACGCTCCATAGAAGATCGCGATGGTTTCTGGGCTGAACAAGCCCAACTCGTCGACTGGAAGACCCCGCCGCAGCAGGTCTGCGACTACAGCAACCCACCGTTTGCACGCTGGTTTGTTGGGGGCACAACCAATCTGTGCCACAACGCTGTTGACCGGCATTTGGCGCAGCGCGCCAACCAAGCCGCCCTGATCGCGGTTTCCACCGAAACCAACACCGAACAGACCTACAGCTTTGCCGAGTTGCACGCCGAAGTGCAGCGCATGGCGGCCTCGTTGCTGGAACTTGGGGTAAAAAAGGGCGACCGCGTTTTGATCTACATGCCCATGATCGCCGAGGCGGCGTTTGCCATGTTGGCCTGCGCCCGCATTGGCGCGATTCATTCGGTGGTGTTTGGCGGCTTTGCGGCCGGTTCGCTGGCCACACGCATCGAAGATTCTTCGCCCACGGTCATCGTCAGTTCCGATGGCGGCTCGCGCGGCGGCAAGGTGGTGGAGTACAAGCCGCTGCTGGACGAGGCGATTTCGCTCTCCAGCCACAAGCCCCAGGCGGTTTTGCTGGCAGACCGCAAACTGGCCGTCATGAACATCGTGGCCGGACGCGACCACCTGTGGAGCGAATTGCGCCAAAAGCACCTCAATGCGAATGTGGAGTGCGAGTGGCTTGATTCAACTCACCCCAGCTACACCCTCTACACCAGCGGCACCACTGGCAAACCCAAGGGCGTGCAGCGCGACACCGGCGGCTACGCCGTGGCGCTGGCGGCCAGCATGAAGTACATCTACTGTGGCAACCCCGGCGAAACCTATTTCTCCACCAGCGACATCGGCTGGGTGGTGGGCCACAGCTACATCATCTATGGCCCGCTGATTGGTGGCATGGCCACCATCATGTACGAAGGCCTGCCTACGCGCCCGGACGGCGGCGTCTGGTGGAGCTTGGTAGAAAAATACAAGGTCACCGTGATGTTCAGCGCCCCCACGGCGGTGCGCGTGCTCAAGAAGCAGGACCCAGCGCTCTTGTCCAAGTACGACCTCTCGAGCCTGCGCGCGCTGTTCCTGGCCGGGGAGCCGTTGGACGAACCCACTGCGCAGTGGATCAGCGACGGTTTGCGCAAGCCCATCATCGACAACTACTGGCAGACCGAAACCGGCTGGCCGATTCTCAGCATTGCCAACGGCGTCGAAAAGGCGCCCAGCAAGTTTGGTAGCCCGGGTTTGCCGATGTACGGCTACGACGTCAAGCTGCTCGACGAAAACACCGGCGAAGAACTGGTGGGTGCCGACCAGAAAGGTGTGGTCGCCATCGAAGGGCCATTGCCACCCGGATGCATGCAAACCGTGTGGCGCGACGACGAGCGCTTTGTCAAGACCTACTGGAAGAGTATTCCGGGCAAGCTGATTTACAGCACCTTCGACTGGGGCGTGCGCGACAAGGACGGCTACTTCTTCATTCTGGGCCGCACCGACGACGTGATCAACGTCGCCGGCCACCGCCTGGGCACACGCGAAATCGAAGAAAGCATCTCCAGCCACCCCAATATCTCGGAAGTGGCCGTGGTCGGTGTGGCCGACCAACTCAAGGGCCAGGTTGCGATGGCGTTTGCCGTGGTCAAGGACGCCAGCGCGCTGGTGGACGACGCTGCGCGCCTGAAGCTCGAAGGCGAAGTGATGAAGGTGGTGGACCAGTCGATTGGCGCGGTGGGCCGTCCGGCACGCGTGCGCTTTGTCTCGGTGCTGCCCAAGACGCGCAGCGGCAAACTGCTGCGCCGGGCGATTCAGGCCGTGTGCGAAGGGCGCGACCCCGGCGATTTGACCACCATGGAAGACCCCGCCGCCCTGCAACAGATCCGCGATCTGGTGGGCTGAGTTAGGTCAGGCTCTACAAGTCCAGATCGATGTGCTGCTGAGACGGATGGCCGTCCAGCGCACTTGCGCCCTTTGGTCCCCACGGGGCACGCAGGCGCTTCCACAAAAACGCGACGCCAGCCAGGCTTAGCACCAGCAGACCCGCGAGTGCATAGACCAGTTCGACCGGCACGCGCTCTGACTCGGCTTTTTCCAGTCGCTCACGCATGGCCACCAGCAGGGCATCGTTCTTGGCCGACTGTTCCAGCAGCGCCTTGACGTCGTTTTGCATCTGCTCCATGCGCTGTGTCTCGCGCGCCACTTCTTCACCCGCCGGGGTGGTTACCGTGGGCGGTACTTTGGCGCGCTCGGTCAGCACGTCGGGCACATCAAGTTTCAACCGTGGTCGCCCGCTGCTGGTGGGTGCGGGTGGGTTGCGCGGTGCTGGAGGCGTTGGGGCCTTGGCAGCAGGCGCGTGCGCGACGGCGGCGGGTTCGGGTGCAGGCTTGGCCGGGCTGACTTCTGCTGGTGCAGCACTGGCAACCGGTGCCGGGGCAAGGGGCGCAGGGCTAACGGGCAGCGGGGTGATCGGCAACACCCCCTCAGGCGCATTGCGTGCAGGGGGTAGCGGGGTCGGGCCGTCGGTGGGGTAGTCGGCAAGCAGCACATAGCGGCGCGTGACCTTCTGGCTGCAACCTGCCTTGAGGTACACCGTGACCACAGGCTCGTCGATGATGCCTGGAGAGATGATGCGCAGCAGCATCGCGTCGGCTTCAGCACCGGGCTCTTGTGAGATGCGAATGCGCGCGCTCTCCTGGCGGCTGTCAGCGTAGAAAACGTCGGCTTCGGCGCACAGACTGGTATCGGTGCTGCCTGCGTCCAATTGCACTTGAACGCTCAGGTCCAGGCCGTGCCCGATCCATGCGGCGCCGTGCATCCGGCCCAAGGTCAAGGCCGAGCTACCCAGGGAAAAACCGGCCAGCAACAGCGCGACACTTACTGTTCTGAGTTTCATAGAGACCTGTTGGTGTTTTTACCATTTTTGCATGGCTTTGGCGCGTACGGCAGGTGCAGCACGGGAATGTTGTTACAAACTTAAAGAATGTCGACGGTGTGAATGTTGAATACGCCGCTGCGGCGGTCGGAAAAATAGCGCTCCAGCGTCTCCTTGACGGTACGAAAAGCGATCTCGTCCCAAGGAATTTCATGCTCGGCAAAAAGCCGCGCCTCAATCGTTTCGGTACCGGGCTGAAACTGGTCGCTGAGCAGTTCGGCACGGTAAAACAGATGCACCTGCCCGACACGCGGCACGTTGAGCAAGGTAAACAGTTCCTGCAACCGGAACTGGGCACCGGCTTCTTCGTCGGTCTCGCGCGCCGCGCCTTCGGCGGTGGTCTCGTTGAGTTCCAGAAAACCTGCTGGCAGCGTCCACTTGCCCCAGCGCGGCTCGATGTTGCGTTTGCACAGCAGGACTTTGTCGCCCCAGTGCGGCACGGTACCCACCACGTTGAGCGGGTTCTCGTAATGCACCGTGTTGCAGTTCGGGCAGATGGCGCGTTCTTTGGTATCGCCATCGTCGGGCAAGCGGTACACCACCTTGGTGCCGCACTGCCGACAATGTTGAATGGGAACGCGCAGCATGCCCGAGGCTACTTCATGTCAACGCCGTAAAACGAGTGGCGCCCAAACGGGCTGAGCTTGAAGTCAATCACTTCCTTGCGCACCGGCTTGAGTTGCACCGCATGGGCAATCGTGAACCAGGGTGCCTGCTCCTTGAAGATCACCTGGGCCTGTTCGTAGAGCTTGGTGCGCTCGGCTGGCTTGGAGGCCACCTTGGCTTTTTGCACCAGGTCTTCAAACGGCTGGTAGCAGAACTTGGCCACGTTGGAGCCATTGGTCTTGGCCGAGTCGCAACCTAGCAAGGTGTGCAGGAAGTTGTCCGGGTCGCCGTTGTCGCCGGTCCAGCCCAGCATGCCCATCTGGTGTTCACCGGCCTGCATGCGCTTGCGGTATTCGCCCCATTCAAAGGTCTTGATTTCGGCCTTGACGCCGATCTTGGCCAGGTCGGCCTGCATCAACTCGGCGATGCGCTTGGCGTTGGGGTTGTAGGGGCGCTGCACCGGCATGGCCCACAGGTCGGTGGTAAAGCCATCCGGGTAGCCGGCGGCGGCCAGCGCCTTCTTGGCGGCAGCCGGGTTAAAAGCGTCGTCCTTGATGGACTTGTTGTACGACCATTGCGTCGGCGGAATCGGGTTGGTTGCCGGTACGCCGGTGCTCAGGTACACGGCCGCGACAATGGCCTTCTTGTCGATCGCCATATTGATGGCCTTGCGCACGCGCACATCGTCAAACGGCTTCTTGGTGGTGTTGTAGGCCAGGTAGCCGATGTTCAGGCCGGGTTGCTCCAGCACGGCGATGTTGGGGTCTTTGCGGATGGCATCCAGGTCGGCCGGGTTGGGGTAGGGCATGACGTGGCACTCACCCTTTTGCAGCTTGGCCCAGCGCACCGAGGCGTCGGGCGTGATCGAGAAGATCAGGTCGTCAATTTTGGCCTTGCCGCGCCAGTAGTCGGGGAACGCCTTGTAACGGATGATGGCGTCCTTCTGGTACTGGACCAGCATGAACGGGCCGGTGCCAATCGGTTCCTGGTCGATTTTTTCGGGGGTGCCGGCCTTGAGCATGGCAATGGCGTATTCCTTCGACTGAATGCCTGCGTACTCCATCGCCAGGTTGGACAGGAACGGCGCTTCGGGCTTGTTGAGCGTGATCTTGACCGTGTATTCGTCCACCTTGTCCACCGATTTGAGCAGCTTGGGCATGCCCATGTCGTTGAAGTACGAGTGGTTGGAACTGGTGACCTTGAAGTAGGGGTCGTTCTCTTTCCACTGCCGCTCGATGGCAAACATGAAGTCGTCGGCGTTGAAGTCGCGCGAAGGCTTGAAGTATTTGTTGGAATGCCACTTCACGCCCTTGCGCAGGTGAAAGGTGTATTCCAGTCCGTCTTTGGAGACTGTCCACTTTTCGGCCAGTCCGGGAACCACGGCTGTGCCGCCGCGCTCGAAATCAACGATGCGGCCATAGATCTGCGTGTTGGCATCAAACGAGGTGCCGGTGGTGTTGATGCCGGGGTAAAAGTTTTCCGGGCTGCCTTCCGAGCAAAACACCAGGGTCTTGGCGTGTGCCGGACTGAGCGCCAGCACGGCAGGCAAGGCCAAGGCGCACAGCAAGGCACGCTGGG
>CAIPBW010000286.1 GCA_903863395.1 uncultured beta proteobacterium | reverse complement strand
CCGCGTCGCTTCGCTCCTCGCAGTGACGAGCCATAGGTTCATGCTCCGATTGCATTTTCTGCCCCGAGACAGGACGATCGCCAGGCCGCCAGCCCACCGCAATCACTGCCGGATGCCGCCCCGCGCTGAATTTGAGCGCGTTGTCCAGCACGCAGACCAACGCCTGGCGCAGCAGCGCCGCGTCCGCCAGCACCGGCGGCAGGTCGCTGGCGATGTGCCACTGCAAGTCGCTGGCAATCTGCCCCTGCAACGCGCGCTGCCCATTCACAGCCCCAAGCTCCGCGCAAATGTCCCCCACCAGCGCCTGCAAGTCCACCGGCTCCAGTTTCAGTTGGGCCGAACCGGCACGCGACAACAGCAGCAAGCCGTCAAGCATGGTGCCCAGGTGGCGTGCCGAATCGGTGATGGTTCCCAGAAAGCCCTGCACCTCGGAGTCGAGCGTGGCACCGGCCTCCTCTTGCACCAGTTGGGCAAACGACACGATGTGGCGCAGCGGCGCGCGCAGGTCGTGCGACACGGTGGCGGTAAAGTCCTGGTACTCGGCGCGCAGCGCAGCCAGTTGCGCCTCCAGGGCGGCAATGCGTGCTTGGGGCGATGTGTCCATTGGGGCGCTGCCGGGTCTTATTCCTTGGGGGCCTTGGGCACCTTGGCCGGGCGCGACCAGTTGGCAATGCTGACCTGCTTGCCGCGCGCCACGCTCAAAGCACCGGCCGGGGTGCTCTTGGTGATGGTCGAGCCGCCGCCAATGGTGCCGCCCGCGCCCAGCGTCACTGGAGCCACCAGAACGCAGTTGCTGCCCACGTGCACGTCGGCCTCAATCACGGTGCGGTGCTTGTTGGCCCCGTCGTAATTGGCGGTGATGCTGCCTGCACCGTAGTTGACGCGCTCACCCACGCTGGCGTCGCCCAGGTAGGCCAGGTGGTTGGCCTTGGCACCGGCCGCCAGGGTGGAGTTTTTGACCTCGACAAAGTTGCCAATATGCACCTCGGCACCCAGGGTGGCGCCGGCGCGCAAGCGCGCAAACGGACCGACCAGCGCGCCCCGGCCCACGGTCACGCCCAGCTCGCCGCCGTCGATATGGGTAAAGGGGTGGATCACCGCGTCGGCTTCGATCACCGCGTTGGCAATCACGCAGTTGGCGCCGATGGACACGCCCTCGCCCAGGTTGACCTTGCCCATGAAGACGCAATTCACGTCAATGCTTACGTCGTGGGCGCACAGCAGGTCGCCGCGCACGTCCAGGCGCGCCGGGTCGGCCAGGCGCACGCCCTCTTCCATCAAACGCTGCGCCTGGCGCAACTGGTAGGCGCGCTCCAACTCAGCCAGTTGCACCGGGCTGTTGACCCCGGCCACCTGCAGCGCGTCGTCAATCTTGTGCGCGCACACCGCCACACCGTCGGCCACCGCAAACTTGACCACATCGGTCAGGTAGTACTCTCCTTGCGCGTTGTGGTTGTCCAGCCGCGCCAGCCAGCGCTTGAGCAGCGCCGCCGGTGCGGCCATGATGCCGCTATAAATTTCGGTAATCTGGCGTTGTTCGGGGCTGGCGTCCTTGTGCTCGACGATGGCCTGCACCGCGCCCTCGGCGGCATTGCCGCTGCGCACAATACGGCCATAGCCGTCGGGCTGCGCCATCTCCAGCGTCAACAGCGCCAGTTGGCTGCCGCCACAGGCCTTGATCAGATGGAACAGCGTGGCCGGTTGCGTTAGCGGCACGTCGCCCGAAAGCACCAGCACAATCGCGTCGTCGGCCAGCACCGGCAGCGCCTGCTGCACCGCGTGGCCGGTGCCAAGCTGCGGCTCCTGGCGCACAAACTTCAATTCCAGCGGGGCCAAGGCCAGCGCGTTGGCGGCACAGTCGGCCTCCACTTCGGCCGCACCGTGACCGGTTATCACCACCGCCTGGCGCGCCTGCAAGGCGCGGGCGGTGTCGAGCACGTGTGCCAACAACGGGCGCCCGGCCAACCGGTGCAGCACCTTGGGCAGGCGGCTTTTCATGCGCGTTCCCTTGCCCGCCGCCATAATGACCACATCGACGTTCGTGTTTACACCCGTTGCGTCTTCAATTACTGTTGTTGTCATTGGTTCACTGACTTTCCTGATGCGTTTTACCCATTCCACCATCCAGCCGCCGCCGAGCCGCTGGCCCTCTATTATCGGCACGCTGGTGGTGGCATTGTCGCTGGGTGGCTGCGGCACAGTACGCATGGTGTACGACAACGCTCCCGCACTCACGTACTGGTGGCTCGACGGCTACTTTGACTTTGACGCCGAGCAGGGCCAGCGCCTGCGCGCCGAACTGGACGCGCTGCACCAGTGGCACCGCACACACGAACTGCCCCTGCTGGCCGAGCAGCTTGCCAAACTCCAGGCGCTCGCCTCCAAGCCGGTGCGCGCCGCGCAAATCTGCAAACTGAGCGCACAACTGCAGGCGCACTTTCGCACCCTGGTTGAGCACAGCGCCCCCACACTGGAAGCGCTCGCACCCACACTCACCAGCGCGCAACTCCAGCACGTGGACCAGACCTTTGCCAAGCGCAACGCCGAGTGGGTGCGCGACAACCTCGAGCCCAGCACCCAGGACCACACCGCGCGCAGCATCAAGAAGATGATCGAACGCGTGGAGTCGTTTTACGGTGACCTCACCCCCGAGCAGGTAGCGCTGGTACGCAACCAGATCGAGACCACCGAGTTTGACCCAGGGGCCATTGCACTTGAACGCAACCGCCGGCGCGAAGACGCGCTGCAGGTGCTCGAGCAGTTGCAGAGCGGAACCCTGAATGCCGCCCAGCGCAAGAAAGCCGTTGCCGCCTTGCTGGAGCGCACCCTCACTCCCCCCGACGCCGCCTACCGCGAATACAT
>CAIPBW010000285.1 GCA_903863395.1 uncultured beta proteobacterium | reverse complement strand
GGCAGTCCTTGCTCTTTGGCTGTCATTGCGAGCGAAGCGCGGCAATCCATGCAGGCATGAAGTCATGGATCGCCACGGCCTGACGGCCTCGCGATGACTGCCTCTGCGTCATTGCGAGGAGCGCAGCGACGCGGCAATCCATGCAGCCCGAAGTCATGGATCGCCACGCTTCGCTCGCGATGACGGAAAGGGTCATGGATCGCCACGGCCTTCGGCCTCGCGATGACGGGGAGGGGGCACGGCCTCGATGACGGAAACGTTGCGCGCGATGACCACCCTCGCGTCACTGCGAGGAGCGCAGCGACGCGGCAGTCCATGACTTCTGCCTGCACGGATTGCCCGTTGCATGGAAAATGCCGCTATGACTACCAGTTCTGCCGCCCTTGATTTCATGATGCTGCGCATGCAGCACAAGCCGGACTTTCCCACGCTGTCGGAGTCGGTCAAGCGAATCGTCTCGCTGGTGGACGCCGAAAACGAGAGCATTGCCAGCCTGTCCAACAGCATTCTCAAGGACGTGGCGCTCACGCAAAAGCTGTTGCGGCTGGTCAATTCCACCTACTACCGCCACCACTGGGGCGGCAACATCAGCACGGTGTCGCGCGCGGTGGCGCTCATCGGGCTGCAGGGCATCCGCAACCTGGTGTTGTCGCTGGTGGTGATGGAGACGCTGCGCAACAAGGAAGACGTCGGCCACCTGTACGAGGAGTTGCTGCGCGGCCTGGCGATGGGCACGCTCGCGCATGAACTCAGCGCAAGCCCCGCCGAGGCCGAAGAGGCCTTTGTCAGCGGCCTGATGCAAAACCTCGGGCGCATGCTGGTGCAGTTTTATTTTCCTGAGGAGTCGCGCGAAATCCGCCGCCAGATGGTCAAGCAGTTCAAGGGCCAGACACCCGGCCCGGCAGATTGGGACAAGGTGGTCAACGAGGTCATCAAGATGAGCTTTGGCGACCTGGGCCTGGGTGTGGCCATCCGCTGGGGCTTGCCCGATGCGCTGGTGTTTTCGATGCGCCGCTATCCGCTCACGGCCGAGCCCAACCCGCCGCGCGAACCGGCCGAGCGCATGCGCTTGCTCGCCAGCGCGGCCCACGAGTTGGTCGAGGTGATGCAGTCGGGCGACGAGCATCAACTCAGTACTGCCATCGATCAGATTGCCCAGCGCTACGACAAGGCGATGGGGCTCACGCCCATGCAACTGGGCGCGGCGGTGGCGGGCAGCCGCGCGCGCATGCAGGAGTTGGTCAAGGCGCTCAGAATTCCGGTGCGCGCGGGCTCGGTGGCCTCGCACTGGATGGACCACGCCAGCGACTTTGTTCCGCTGGCCCCCGAGCCCGACGCCGCCACGCAGGCCCTGGCGCTGCCCGATGGCGCGCAAGACCTGTCCACGCACGCCTACCCGCAGGCGACCAAGCCGATTGACGTGCTCTCGGCGGGTATTTCGGATGTGATCAATTCCATGGTGGAGGACGACTTCAAGCTCAACGCCGTGATCCGCGTGGCGCTGGAGACGATGTACCGCGCCTTCAAGTTCGAGCGCGTGGTGTTTTGCCTGCGCAACCCCAAGGCCGGCAAACTGGTCGGCAAAATCGCGCTGGGCACAGACGCGCAGTACATGCCCGAGCGCTTCCAGATCGATTTGGTCAAAGTGCTGCAGCCGCAGGCCGACCTGTTTACCGCCGTCTGCCACAAGGGGCTCGATACGCTGATCTCCGACGCCAACGTGCCCAGCCTGGCGCTGCGCCTGCCACAGTGGTATTGCAACGGCGTGAACGCGCCCACCTTTTTGCTGCTGCCGCTGCGCCACAAGGACATCACCATCGGCCTGATTTACGCCGACAAGCCCGAAGCCGGCACCATCACCCTGTCAGACCGCGAGTTTTCGCAGTTGGGGACCTTGCGCAGCCAGTTGGTGATGGCCTTCCGCCAAGCCACCCAAGGCAGCGCGCCCAAGGCGGCGTGACATTTTTGCGGTCTGGCCCGGAATCTGCCGCCTTTTGCGCGGTTTTAGCCACCGCAAATGCGCTAGAGTTAGCCCCATGCGTTTATCCCGCCTTCACTCTCTGGCCGTTTCGCTTTCCGTGGGCTTGGCTGCGAACCTGGCCTGGGCTGAATTGCCCAAGCGCGATTTCACGGTAGAGATCCGCCAGGTGGAAGAACAGGGTGGCGGCTATTCGGTGGGCACCACGCCGCGCGTGCCGCTGCTCAAGTCGCAAAAATTTCTGGTGCGCAACGGCGAAAAAGCCACGGTGCGCATGAACGTGGCCATGCCCATGCAATGGGTGCAAAAGGTCGAGAGCTACGCCAACGCACCCACCGCAGCAGCGTCTGCTGCCGCCGGGCAAAACAGCGGTGCAGGGGTGACCAACGCGCTGGTGTGGATGGATGCAGGGCACAACCTGGTGGTAACGCCGCGCTGGCTTGGTGGCAAGCAGCCGGTGCAGGTGGACATCGATATGCAGACCGCGTCGGTGGACGCGCGCAGCACCGCCGATTTACCCAACCAGACACGCAGCCAACTGGTGACCTCGTTCAACGTCACCTTGGGTGAGTGGATGACGGTGGCCACCGAAGGTGAGGCCGCGCCCAGCGGCAGCTATAGCAGTTCATCCGCAGCCGATGCGCCGCGCATGATCCAGATCCGAGTGACGGGGAACTAAGCGCCAAAGCGGCGCAGGCAACCCCTTTTTACATGGAGGGTGCTGATGTTTGAGTCTGCAGAAATTGGCCACAAGATCGACAAGGCCAGCTACAAGGCAGCGGTGCCGACCTTGCGCGCGGCGCTGCTCGAAGCGCAGATCGACCTGTACGAGCACAAGAAGATTCCAGTGGTGCTGCTCATCAGCGGGCAAGATGGCGCGGGCAAGGGCGAGTCCATCAACGTCTTGTACGAGTGGATGGACCCGCGCTTTCTCTCGACGCTGGCGTTTGCCGACCCCACTGACGAAGAGCGCGAACGCCCCGCCATGTGGCGCTACTGGCGCAGTCTGCCCCCGAAGGGGCGCATCGGGATATTTGCCGGGTCGTGGTACTCCGACCCGATCCGCGAGCGCATCGCGGGCACCATCTCGCACAAGGAACTCGACGCCCGCGCCGCGCAGATCAACCGCTTTGAATCGATGCTCGTGAGCGAAGGCGCGCTGGTGCTCAAGTTCTGGTTTCACCTCACCAAGGAGGGGCAGGAGAAGCGCCTCAAGGCGCTGCAGCGCGACCCGCTCACCGCCTGGCGTGTAACCCAGTGGAATTGGGACCGGCTCAAGACCTACGACCAGTTGCAGGAGGTAGCCGGCCACTTGCTGCGCACCACCAATACCGCCTGGGCACCGTGGGTGCTGATCGATGGCTCGGACGACCGTTACCGCGAGCTCACCGTGGGTCAGGTGGTGCTCGATGCCATCCGCAACCGCCTGGCATCGCCCCAGGGCCACCAGTCGGCGGTGGCGCCGATGGTGCGCGTGGACACCGACGGGCGCAACGTGCTCTCGCAACTCGATCTGACACTGGCGCTGGACGAGAAGAGCTACAAGACCGAACTGGCGCATTGGCAGGGGCGGCTGGCCGAACTGGCGCGCGCCCCGGCTTTCAAAAACCGCGCCCTGGTGTGCGCCTTTGAAGGGGCCGACGCGGCCGGCAAGGGCGGGGCCATCCGGCGCATTGGCGCGGCGCTCGATGCGCGCCAGTACCACGTGACACCGGTGGCCGCGCCCACCGAGGAGGAGCGCGCCCAGCCGCACTTGTGGCGCTTTTGGCGGCATCTGCCGCGCAAGGGCCACATTGCCATTTTTGACCGCACCTGGTACGGGCGCGTGCTGGTGGAGCGCGTGGAAGGCTTTTGCACCGAGGCCGACTGGATGCGCGGCTACACCGAGATCAACGACTTCGAGCAGGAGATGACCGACGCCGGTGCGATCGTGGTGAAGTTCTGGCTGCAGATCAGCCAGGCCGAGCAACTGCGCCGCTTCAAGGAGCGCGAGCAGATCAGCTTCAAGCGCTTCAAGATCACCGACGAAGACTGGCGCAACCGCGAAAAGTGGAACACCTACCAGCAAGCCATTTGCGATATGGTGGACCGCACCAGTAGCAGCTACGCACCCTGGACGCTGGTGGAGGCCAACGACAAGAGTTACGCCCGGGTCAAAATCCTGCGCACGCTGTGCGAGCGTCTGGAGCAAGAGCTCGGCCACGACCATGCACATGAACACGGCAAGGCCCAC
Source organism: uncultured beta proteobacterium (assembly GCA_903863395.1). Taxonomy (GTDB): domain Bacteria; phylum Pseudomonadota; class Gammaproteobacteria; order Burkholderiales; family Burkholderiaceae_C; genus Allorhodoferax. The sequence goes on along the minus strand of CAIPBW010000285.1, from coordinate 160 downwards.
AAGGACCCAAAAGCCCCCAAGGCCGACAAACACAAATCCAAAGCATCATGAGCGAACCAGCAGCTTCTATCCCCAACGTGAGCGCGGCCCAGGAGCCGCGCCTCACATCCCTCTCGCACGGCGGCGGCTGCGGCTGCAAGATTGCGCCCGGCGTACTCTC